>NZ_JBVIBK010000009.1:0-277685 GCF_055573455.1 Streptomyces sp. NPDC030183 | reverse complement strand
GGGGGGGGGGGGGGGGGGGGGGGGGGGGGGGGGGGGGGGGGGGGGGGGGGGAGGGAGGGGGGGGGGGGGGGGGAGGGGGGGGGGGGGGGGGGGGGGGTTTGTTTTTCCCCCCCCCCCCCCCCCCACTCCACTGTGTGGTCACGCCCGCACTAGTCGCGGTACAGCTCCGCGACCAGGAAGGCCAGGTCGAGGGACTGGCTGCGGTTGAGCCGGGGGTCACAGGCGGTCTCGTAGCGCTGGTGCAGATCGTCGACGAAGATCTCGTCGCCGCCGCCCACGCACTCGGTGACGTCGTCACCGGTGAGCTCCACGTGGATGCCGCCCGGGTGGGTGCCGAGCGCCTTGTGGACCTCGAAGAAGCCCTTGACCTCGTCGAGCACGTCGTCGAAGCGGCGGGTCTTGTGCCCGGAGGCCGCCTCGAAGGTGTTGCCGTGCATCGGGTCGGTCACCCAGGCCACGGTCGCGCCGGAGGCCGTGACCTTCTCGACCAGCTCGGGCAGCTTGTCGCGGACCTTGTCCGCGCCCATGCGCACGATGAAGGTGAGGCGGCCGGGCTCGCGCTCCAGGTCGAGGCGCTCGATGTACTGCAGCGCGTCCTCGGCCGTGGTCGTCGGGCCGAGCTTGATGCCGATCGGGTTGCGGATCCTCGACGCGAACTCGATGTGCGCGTGGTCCAGCTGGCGGGTGCGCTCACCGATCCACACCATGTGCGCGGAGACGTCGTACAGCTGCCCCGTGCGCGAGTCCACGCGGGTCAGCGCCGACTCGTAGTCGAGCAGCAGCGCCTCGTGCGAGGAGAAGAACTCGACGGTGCGGAACTCCTCCGGGTCGGCCCCGCAGGCGTGCATGAAGTTCAGCGCGTTGTCGATCTCGCGGGCGAGCTGCTCGTAGCGCTGGCCGGACGGGGACGACTTCACGAAGTCCTGGTTCCAGGCGTGCACCTGGCGCAGGTCGGCGTAGCCGCCGGTGGTGAAGGCGCGGACCAGGTTCAGCGTGGAGGCGGAGGCGTGGTACATCCGCTTCAGGCGCTCCGGGTCCGGGACGCGGGCCGCCTCGGTGAAGTCGAAGCCGTTGACGGAGTCGCCCCGGTAGGTGGGGAGCGTCACGCCGTCGCGGGTCTCGGTCGGCTTGGAGCGCGGCTTGGAGTACTGGCCGGCGATGCGGCCCACCTTCACGACGGGCACGGAGGCCGCGTAGGTGAGGACGGCGCCCATCTGGAGCAGCGTCTTCAGCTTGTTGCGGATGTGGTCCGCCGAGACGGCGTCGAACGCCTCGGCGCAGTCGCCGCCCTGGAGGAGGAACGCCTCTCCCTTGGCGACGGACGCCATCCGGGCGCGCAGCTGGTCGCACTCGCCCGCGAAGACGAGCGGCGGATACGACTCGAGCTCCGCAACGACTGCGCGCAGAGCCTCGGTGTCGGGGTACTCGGGCTGCTGCGCCGCGGGCAGGTCTCGCCAGGTGTTGCCAGCGCTCGCGCTGGACTTAGCGTTCACGGTCACGACCTCCACATTACGGGGTCGTGTCGGGCGTCCATCCCCCTGCTCATCAAGTGAGACGGACCGCGCTCGATCGGGACGGGAACCAGCCGGCGCGGCCCATGGCGCCCACCGGACCGCCTCCGGTAGGGTGCGCCGCATGTTCGCGCACTCGAACCAGAACTGGTGGTGGACCGCTCATCCGGCGGCCCACTGACTGCGCGTACGCATCACTTCGCGAAGGCCGCCCGAGGGGCGGCCTTCCGTGTTTCCACCACCGGGCCGTCCCTCCTCGATCACGCACGGATCAAGTACCGATCACGCACTGATCAGCCCAGATCCGCCCAGAGGAGAACCCGATGGACCTGGCTCGACTCCTGCACGACCCCCGACCGTTCGCGCTGCTGCGCCGCCGCACCCCCGGTCTCGACCACGACACCGTGGAGGTGCTGATCGGCCCGGTCGCCACCTGCGAGCGGCTCGCCGACCTCCCCGACGAGGGGCTGGCCCTCGTCCCGTTCCGGCAGATCCGCGAGCGCGGCTTCGACGTCCGCGACGACGGCACGCCCCTGTCGGTGCTCGTGCCGGAGGAGTCGTACGCGCTGCCGCTGGACCGGGCCCTCGCCCAGCTGCCCGCGCACGACGTGCGGGTCGAGGGCGGTGGCTTCGACGTCGGCGACGAGCGGTACGCGGAGATCGTCGGCCGCGTGCTGCGCGACGAGATCGGGCGGGGCGAGGGCGCCAACTTCGTGATCCGGCGCACCTACGAGGGCACGATCCCCGGCTTCGGCCGCGCCGACGCGCTCGCGCTGTTCCGGCGGCTGCTGGAGGGCGAGCGGGGCGCGTACTGGACGTTCGTCGTGCACACCGGGGAACAGCAAGGGCCCGAAGGGCCTTCCTCGGAAGGGCGGGGGCGGGAGACGAGTGGGCGGACCCTGGTCGGGGCCAGCCCCGAGGTGCATGTCCGGATGTCCGGCGGGACGGTCGTGATGAACCCGATCAGCGGCACGTACCGCTATCCGGCCGGGGGCCCGACGCCGGAGCATCTGCTGGAGTTCCTCGCCGACGGCAAGGAGGTCGAGGAGCTGTCGATGGTCGTCGACGAGGAGCTCAAGATGATGTGCACGGTCGGCGACATGGGCGGGGTCGTGGTCGGGCCCCGGCTGAAGGAGATGGCGCACCTCGCGCACACCGAGTACGAGCTGCGCGGACGCTCCTCGCTGGATGTGCGGGACGTCCTCAGGGAGACCATGTTCGCGGCGACCGTCACCGGGTCGCCCGTGCAGAACGCCTGCCGGGTGATCGAGCGGCACGAAGTAGGTGGTCGCGGTTACTACGCGGGGGCGCTCGCGCTGCTGGGACGGGACGAGGGCGGGGCGCAGACCCTGGACTCGCCGATCCTGATCCGGACCGTCGACATCGCGGCCGACGGCGGGCTGCGGGTGCCCGTCGGCGCGACGCTCGTCCGGGGCTCCGATCCGGCCGGCGAGGTCGCCGAGACCCACGCCAAGGCGGCCGGGGTGCTGGCCGCGCTCGGGGTGCGGCCCGGGCGGCCGGAGCGTGAGCGGGTGCGGCCGGGGCTCGCGGAGGACCCCCGGGTGCGGGCGGCGCTGGACGGGCGGCGGGCCTCACTGGCGCCGTTCTGGCTGCGGATGCAGGAGCGGACCGCCCAGCTGACGGGGCACGCGCTGGTGGTGGACGCGGAGGACACGTTCACCGCGATGCTCGCGCACCTGCTGCGCTCGTCGGGACTGGAGGTGACGGTACGGCAGTACGACGAGCCGGGGCTGCGGGAGGCCGTGCTCGGGCATGCCGGGGTGGTCGTGCTGGGCCCGGGGCCGGGGGACCCCGGGGACGCGGACGACACCAAGATGCGGTTCCTGCGGGAGCTGACCGCCGAGGTGCTCCGGGATCACCCGTACGGGGTGCTCGGGGTGTGTCTCGGGCATGAGCTGATCGCGGCGGAGCTGGGGCTGGAGATCGTGCGCAAGGAGGTGCCGTACCAGGGGGCGCAGACCCGGATCGACCTGTTCGGGCGGGAGGAGGTCGTCGGGTTCTACAACAGCTTCGTGGCACGCTGCGACGACGGGGCGGCCGGGGAGCTGGCCGCGCACGGGGTGGAGGTCAGCCGCAGCGGCACCGGGGAGGTGCACGCGCTGCGCGGGCCCGGGTTCGCGGGGGTGCAGTTCCATCCGGAGTCGGTGCTGACGCTGGACGGGGTGACGGTGGTGCGCGAGCTGGTGGCGGGGCTGCGGGCCCTTCGGGCTCGGTAGGCCGGCTGCCGGGTGGGGGTGGGCTGCGGCCGTTTGCCGGGTGCGGGTGAGTGGGGGCTTGTGGCGCGGTTCCCCGCGCCCCTTAAGCCACGGGCCTGGGGCCCGACCTTCGTGTCCACCCGCACCCGGCAACGCACGCGAGTCCCTCCCCCGGTCAGCCGAAGAAGACGCCGACCTCCTCGTACAGCGCGGGATCCACCGTCTTCAGCTTCGCCGTCGCGTCGGCGATCGGGACGCGGACGATGTCCGTGCCGCGCAGCGCGACCATCTTGCCGAAGTCCCGGTCGCGCACCGCGTCGATCGCGTGGAGCCCGAACCGCGTGGCGAGCCAGCGGTCGAACGCGCTGGGCGTGCCGCCGCGCTGGACATGGCCGAGGACGGTCGTGCGGGCCTCCTTGCCGGTGCGCTTCTCGATCTCCTTGGCCAGCCATTCGCCGACCCCGGAGAGCCGGACGTGCCCGAAGGAGTCCAGGGACTCGTCCTTCAGGACCATCTGGCCGTCCTTCGGCATCGCCCCCTCCGCCACGACCACGATCGGCGCGTACGACGCCCTGAAGCGGGACGTCACCCAGGCGCACACCTTGTCGATGTCGAAGCGCTGCTCGGGGATGAGGATGACGTTGGCCCCGCCGGCCAGACCGGAGTGGATGGCGATCCAGCCGGCGTGGCGGCCCATGACCTCCACCACCAGGACGCGCATGTGGGACTCGGCCGTGGTGTGCAGCCGGTCGATCGCCTCGGTCGCGATGCCCACGGCCGTGTCGAAGCCGAAGGTGTAGTCCGTGGCCGAGAGGTCGTTGTCGATCGTCTTCGGGACGCCCACGCAGGGCACCCCGTACTCGTCCGACAGGCGCGCGGCCACGCCCAGCGTGTCCTCGCCGCCGATGGCGACGAGCGCCTCGACCTCCTGCTTGGCGAGGTTGTCCTTGATGCGGCGGATACCGCCCTCCTCCTTGAGCGGGTTGGTGCGCGAGGAGCCGAGGATGGTGCCGCCGCGGGGCAGGATGCCGCGCACGGCGGGGATGTCGAGGCGGACGGTGTCGTTCTCGAGCGGACCCCGCCAGCCGTCCCGGAAGCCGACGAAGTCATAGCCGTACTCCTGCACGCCCTTGCGGACGATGCCCCGGATGACGGCGTTGAGCCCGGGGCAGTCGCCGCCTCCGGTCAGTACTCCGACCCGCATGGAAATGTCCCTTCACCGCGGTTGCCGTAAGCCTTCCGCAGCACCGTAATGGTGACGCAGGTCACTTCGACATGACCGGGTAAGGGCAATTCCGGTGAACTGTCGGGCGGTTGGTTTACTCCTCGGATTGGTCTATGGACGCATTTGTCGATCTACTCGTCGTCGAGGCCGCGCTCGATGGCGTAGCGGACCAGCTCCACCCGGTTGTGGAGCTGGAGCTTGCCGAGGGTGTTCTGGACGTGGTTCTGGACCGTGCGGTGCGAGATGACGAGGCGTTCGGCGATCTGCTTGTAGCTCAGCCCCTTGGCGACCAGCCGGAGCACCTCCGTCTCGCGGTCGGTGAGCTGCGGCGCCTTGGGCTCGTCGGCGCCCGCGGCGGGGGCCGGCTCGGAGGCGAGACGGCGGTACTCGCCGAGGACGAGTCCGGCGAGGCCAGGGGTGAAGACGGGGTCGCCGACGGCTGTGCGGCGTACGGCGTCGATCAGTTCCTCGGTCGAGGCGGACTTCACCAGATAACCGGTGGCCCCGGACTTCACCGCCTCCAGGACGTCCGCGTGCTCGCCGCTCGCCGACAGCACCAGGACCCGCAGGGCGGGGTTGGCGCCGACCAGCTCCTTGCAGACCTGGACGCCGGGCTTCGCGGGCAGGTTGAGGTCGAGCACGAGGACGTCGGGGGCGGCGGCCTTGGCGCGCCGGACCGCCTGGTCGCCGTCGCCCGCCGTGGCGACGACGTCGAAGCCGGACTCGGTCAGGTCGCGGGCGACGGCGTCGCGCCACATGGGGTGGTCGTCGACCACCATGACCCTGATCGGGTCGCCCGTCCCCCGCGCCTCGTCGGCACCTCGCCGTTCCTGTCCGTCCAGCACGTTGTCCGTCACCGCTTCTCCGCCTTCCCCCGTGTGTCCTTCGGTGCTTCCGAGGCCCTGGGTACCTTCAGTTCGACTTCCGTGCCCTGTCCCGGCACCGAGATCAGCTCCGCCGTGCCGCCGATGTCGCGCAGCCGGCCCCGGATGGACAGGGCCACCCCGAGCCGCCCCTCGCCCTCGGCCTGGGCGAGCCGCCCCTCCGGGATGCCGGGGCCGTCGTCCCGTACGGTCACGACGACCTCGTCCGGCCAGTCCTCGACCAGGATCCACGCCTGTGCCCGCTCACCCGCGTGCCGGCGCACATTGTCCAGGGCGGCGCCGACGGCGGCGGCCAGCTCCCGCGCCACGTGCGGGGCCAGCTCCACCGGGCCGCCCGGCTCGGACAGGGTGACCCGCGCCCCGGCGTAGGGGGCGAGGAGGGAGCGCAGGTCCACCGGGCCGTCGCCGCCGTCCGTCGTGTCCGGCTCCTCCACGACCCGGACGAGCGCGCCCTCGGCCGCGTCCTCCGAGACCCGGGAGACGGGTACGAGGCCGCCGGAGACCAGGGTGCGCAGCGCCACCTCCTGCTCGCCCGCCATCCGGCCCAGCTCCGCCGCCTCGCCGCCGAGGGCGGTGCCGCGCCGCTGGACCATGGCGAGCACCTGGAGCACGCTGTCGTGGATGTCCCGGGCGAGGCGTTCCCGTTCGCGGGTGGCGGCCTCGATCTCCAGGGCGCGGGCGAGGGTGCGCTCGGAGGCGCGGGCGACCTCGACGACGTAGCCGATGGCGATGGAGGCGACCCACACCAGCAGCACGTTGTGGAGGGTGTCCCGGGTGGGGGCGCCGCGTTGGATCAGGTTGGCGGCGGCCACGAGGGTGGAGGCGAAGGCCGCCCAGCGCCAGCCGCCCTTGACGGCGTAGGCCAGGACGGCGCCCGCGGTCCATATCGACGGGAGGGTGGGGCCCCCGGCCTCGATCCGCGCCGGCGCGTCGGCGAGCCGGGTGAGCAGGATGCCGACGACCGCGACCGTGAGGTCGGCGGCGAGGAACCGCTTGGTGCAGGCCGCCGCGCCGGCGACCTTGGGCAGGGTCGCCAGGGTCCAGCCGGCCAGCACCACGAAGTAGGCGATCGCGATCCACGGGCGCGGGAACTTGTCGTACGCGCTGATGAACAGGCCGATCGCGTAGATCAGCGTCAGGATCCGGTAGCCGCTGAGCGCACGCCACAGCGGCAGCTCGACCGACATCCTCATGACTCTCTCGCGCCTCGGCATGTGCACGACCCCCACCCCACCCACGACGGACGCGTGGTCCGTACGCGACCGTAACCGCCGGACGCGACCGTATCCGCCGGACGCGACCGTATCCGCCGGACGCGACCGTTCCGCCGGACGCGACCGCTACGAAGCCGGCCGGTCCCCGTCGCCGACGGACTTCTCGGCCTGCTCCTTGGCCGCCTGGTCCTTCTCGGCCTTGGCGAGTGCGGCCCTGGCGGCCTTGTCGGCCTCCTTCTCCGCCTTGGCCGCCTCCGCGATCTGCCGCTTGGCGGCGGTCGCGTAGATGTCGACGTACTCCTGGCCCGAGAGCTTCATGATCTCGTACATGACCTCGTCGGTCAGCGCGCGCAGGACGAAGCGGTCGTGCTCCATGCCCTGGTAGCGGCTGAAGTCGAGGGGCTTGCCGATCCGGATGCCGGGCCGCATGACCTTCGGCAGGACCTTGCCGGGCGGCTGGATCTTCTCGGTGTCGATCATCGCGACGGGGATGACGGGAGCGCCGGTGGCGAGGGCCACGCGGGCGAGGCCGCCGGGCTTGCCCCGGTAGAGGCGGCCGTCGGGCGAGCGGGTGCCCTCGGGGTAGATGCCGAACAGCTCGCCCCGCTCCAGGACCTGGATGCCGCTCCTGATGGCGGCCTCGCCCGCGCCCCGCGCGCCGGAGCGGTCCACGGGGAGCTGGCCGACGCCCTTGAAGAAGGCCGCCGTGAGCTTGCCCTTCACCCCGGGGGTCGTGAAGTACTCCGCCTTCGCGATGAAGGTGACCTTGCGGTCGAGGACCGCGGGCAGGAAGAACGAGTCGGAGAACGAGAGGTGGTTGCTCGCCAGGATCGCCGCGCCCTCGGCCGGAATGTTCTCCAAACCCTCCACCCAGGGACGGAAGGTGACCTTGAGCGGTCCCCCGATGGCGACCTTCATCGCGCCGTACAACAACCGAGTGCCTCTCTGTGTTCTGAGGATCAGACCTTAACCCGGACGACTGACGAACAGCCCGGCGCCCCGCCCCCCGCCGCCCCTCGGCCGACCGAAGCCCCTGGTCGGTGTCAGTGCGGTCGCGTACGGTGAACCTCACCGGGACTCGTTTCACACCCTTCTCATGAACAGGAGACCGAACCGTGCCGGTCCTCCCTGGAGCCGAGCCCTACCGCCATGAGGGCGGGCAGGTCGGAGTCCTCCTCTGTCACGGCTTCACCGGTTCCCCGCAGTCGCTGCGCCCCTGGGCCCAGTACCTCGCCGAGCACGACCTGACCGTCGTCCTGCCCCTGCTGCCGGGGCACGGCACCCGCTGGGAGGACCTGCGGATCACCGGCTGGCAGGACTGGTACGCGGAGGTGGACCGCGAGCTGCGCGCCCTGCGCGAGCGCTGTGCGCGGGTCTTCGTGGCCGGGCTGTCCATGGGCGGCGCGCTGGCCCTGCGGCTGGCCGCGAAGCACGGGGACGCGGTCGACGGAGTCGTGCTCGTCAACCCGGCCAACGAGGTGCACGGCCTGGCGGCCCGCGCCCTGCCCGTGCTGCGGCACCTCGTCCCCAGCACCCGGGGCATCACCGACGACATCGCCAAGGAGGGCGTCACGGAACTGGGGTACGACAAGGTGCCCCTGCACGCGGCGCACTCCCTGCGGACGTTCCTGCGGCTGGTCGACGGTGAACTGCCCCAGGTGACCCAGCCGTTGCTGCTGTTGCGCAGTACACGGGACCATGTGGTGCCGGCCGCCGACTCCGAGCGGGTGCTCGGCCGGGTGTCGTCCACGGACGTCACGGAGATCCTGCTGGAACACAGCCACCATGTCGCGACGTTGGACCACGACGCGGACCGCGTTTTCGAGGAGAGTCTCGCCTTCGTCACCCGTGTCGCGGGAGACGGGGCGCCGGACGCCGCGAAGGGGAACGAGGGGGAGTCGCCGGAGGGCTCCGGCACGGAGTCGGTGAAGGAGTCCGGGGCGGAATCCGTACAGCAGTCCGGGTCGGGGTCCGCGGAGCGGTTCGGTGCGGGATCCAAGGAGCAGAGGGAAGGGACGGCCACTGGTGGCTGAGCACGACTCCGAGCGTGAGCCGGAGGAGAAGGGCGCGCCCCTCGGCGAGCGCCACGGTGACTCACGCGGATCGGGCTCGGGCGGATCGGGCTCCGGTGGCCCGGGGGCCGCGGCCGGTGACACGCCGGGCGAGGAGCAGCCGGTGCCGTTCGACGAGGACGCCGCCTGGCGGGCCATCGTCGCCGGGTTCGGTGAGGAGCCGCCGGACCCGCCGGGCGCCAAGCCGTTCCGTTCGGTGGAGGATCTGGCACTGCTGGAGGCCGACCCGGAGGAGCCCTCGGACAAGCCCGCGGGCGGCGCCGTCGACAGTGCCGGACCGGCGGCCCCGAGGCCGCTGGGCAGCTCGGTCGCGTTCGCGCCCGGCGTGGGCGCCGGTCCACGGGACTACACGGTGCCCGACCCGGTGGGCGAGGACACCGCCGAGGACGAGGACGGTGACGAGGACGAGGACGGCGAGGGCCACTTCGTGCCGCCCGAGCCGCCGCCGCTGCCGGAGGCCGACGCGACCGCCAAGTTCGCCTGGCTGGGCGTGGTCGGCGGCCCCGTCCTGCTGCTGCTCGCCGTGCTGCTCGGCTGGGACATGACCTGGTGGCTGACCACCCTCGGCATCGGCGGTTTCCTCGGCGGTTTCGCCACGCTGGTGATGCGGATGAAGGTCGACGACGAGGGCGACGACGATCCGGGGCGCGGCGCGGTCGTCTGACCGAGGATCGCGAGGGCGCCATACGCCCAGCTGTCGCACCTGGACAGCTGGGCGATCGTCGAGGGGGTCAAGCGGCCGGCCGCGGGCTAGGACGACGCGGCGGGCACGGTGAGGGCGGCCAGGACCGGGAGGTGGTCCGTGGCCGCCCTCAGGTCGTCCCGGCTGATCCCCGGCTGGTCGAGTGGCACCCCGCAACCGAGGACCTCGATGCCGGGGGTGGCCAGGAGGGCATCGATGCGCTGGTGGGGGTCGGCCGGGGTGGAGGTGTACTCGCTGCCCCAGGGCGCGGTGGCCCAGCAGTCCTGGAGGGTGCCGGCCAGGCGCCGGAAGGTGCGGCCGTCGGGGCGTTCGTTGAGGTCGCCGCCCGCGACGGCGTGCTCCACGCCCAGGGCGGCGAGGTGGTCGAGGAGCAGGCCGCCCTGCTCGTACCGTTCGTCCTTCTGCAGGGAGAGGTGGCAGGACAGGACACCGAGGCGGGCGCGGCCGAAGCGGACCACCGCCGTGGCGAAGCCGCGTCGGTGCAGGCCGGGGGTGAGCGGCAGCAGGATGTCCTCGGTGTGCTCGACGGTGGCGCGCAGGCCGCACAGCAGGGCGGGACCCGCGGCGGTGGCGCCGCCGGAGAGGGTCACGAGGTCGCAGGCCGCCGCCAGCCGTGCGAGTTTCTTGCGCCAGCGGAAGAAACGAGGGGCTTCCTGGATGAGGACCAGGTCGGGGGCGCACGCCTTGATCACTCGGGCGAGGGCGTCGGTGTCGTCCCGCATGGAGCGGATGTTGTAGCTGAGGACGCGGACGGTCGCCGAACCGTCCGGGTTCGTGCGGGAGTTGGGCAGCGGGTTCGTCGCCATGGGGATCAAGATACGCCCAGGACGCGGGGGTATTTGTCCGTTTGCGGCTGTGGGGGGCGCGTGGCTCGGCGGGGGCGTGCGAGGGAGCGGGGGGCGCCTGCCCTGGCGGCCCGCGCGGCGGAGCCGCCCATGGGTACGGCCCCGCGCCCCTTTCGGGGTGCGGGGCCGCCGCCGATCGGGGGTCACATGATCGGGTCGGGCTCTCTCGCCAGGTCGGCGGCGCCCACCAGGCCCGCGTCGTTGCCCAGGCGGGCGGCGATGACCTCGGCGACCGGGCGCCAGTTGCCGCCGACCAGCCACCGCTTGTACGACTTGCGGATGGGGTCGAGGACCAGCTCGCCCTCGTCGGACAGGCCGCCGCCCACGATGAACGCCGACGGGTCGAAGAGCGAGGCGAGGTCGGCGAGCCCGGCGCCGGCCCAGCGGGCCAGCTCGCGGTAGGAGTCGACGGCGACGGGGTCGCCCTGGCGGGCGGCCATGGAGATGTGCTTGCCCTCGATGCCGTCGGGGGTGCCGTCGCCGAGTCCGAGGAGGGTCTCGGCGTTCTCGGGGGTCGCGTTGGCGCGCTGCTTGGCGTACCGCACCAGCGCGCGCCCCGACGCGTACTGCTCCCAGCAGCCCTGGCTGCCGCAGCCGCACAGCAGGCCGTCGGGCACCATGCGGATGTGGCCGAACTCGGCGGCCACACCGAAGTGGCCGCGGCGCAGCTTGTTGCCGATGATGATGCCGCCGCCGAGGCCGGTGCCGAGGGTGATGCAGATGACGTTGCGGTGGCCCTTGCCCGCGCCGAACTTGTACTCGCCCCAGGCGGCCGCGTTGGCGTCGTTCTCGACGACGACGGGCAGGCCCACGCGGGCCTCGACCTTCTCCTTCAACGGCTCGTTGCGCCAGTCGATGTTGGGGGCGAAGTAGACCGTGGAGCGCTGGCGGTCGACGTAACCGGCAGCGCCGATGCCGACGCCGACGATCTCGTGGCCGGCTCGCGCGCCCTCGACGGCGGCGGCGATGGCGTCCACGATCGCCTCGGGCGTACCCGGGGTCGGCACCTTGTGGGTCGAGAGGATGTTGCCTTCCTCGTCGACCACACCGGCCGCGATCTTGGTACCGCCGATGTCGACGCCGATGGTGAGTCCCATGAATCCCTCAGTTTCGGTCGAGCCCCGCTACGGCCAACCGTACCCGAGGGCCCAGCACCGGGGCTCCCGTCGTCCGCCGGGCGGACAGCCCGCCGTCAGTCCAGGTCGATGCGTTCGCCGGGGCCCGGGTCGCCGTCCTCGTCACGACGCTCCCGGTCGGCGGGGTCACGGGTGGTCCAGCGGCGTTCCTGGGCCTCGACGGCGGAGCGGTACGCGGCGAGGAGTTCGTTGCCCGCGGCGGCGAGGTGGTCGAAGACATCGGGGTTGCGTTCGATGACGGGTTCGACGGCGGCCTTGGCCTGCTGGACGACCTGGCTGACCATCTGCTGGGCCGCTCCGCCCGCCACCGCGCCGAGCAGCGGCGACTGGAGACCGGACAGCTTGTCGGCGACGGTGTCGACCAGCTTGCGCAGTTCCTCGGCGGCCGAGCCCGGCGGCGGCCCGTGCTGCGCCCGGCGGCGGGCCTTCTCCGCGGCGAGGTCCTCCTCGCACGCGGTGGCCCAGGCGTCGGCGTCCGTGGCCCGTACCTCGTACTCGTCCGCGGCGGCCTGGCGGGCCGCGTCCTGACGAGCGGCATCGGACGTGGGGCGCTCTTCGCTCATGGCGGACTCCTGCCTACGTTTCGTACCTTCGACGTTACCCGAACGGGGGTACGCGGTTCACCGGGTGCGGGGCCAGAACCGGGGGTCCGGGGCGAAGCGGATCCTCAGCTCGCCGTCCCGCAGAGCCGCCCCGTCGACCGTGCAGCGGCGCAGGGCCGAGGGCAGCGGCACGATACGCCGGAACCGCCCCACGGTGACGACCAGCTCGTCACCGCGCCGGACGAGGTCCAGCTCGTCACGCAGGGCGCCGGGCAGCGCGATGTGCCAGACGAGCACGCCGTCGTCGGCGAGCCGGTCGGTGACGGGCCACTCGACCGGGGCGGGCCTGTCACCCGCAAGGGGGACGTCGAGGGCGGTGAGGTCGTCGATGCCGCGCGGGTCGCGGCCGAGGTGGGCGACCTCCCGCACGGGGTGCCCGGCGCGCCACTCCGAGAGCGTCTTGTCCTGCTGGGCGACGAGGCCCGCGAGCCAGGTGTCGGAGGTGTCCGCGGGCAGGACCCGGTTGGCGACCAGCGCGTCCACGGGAAGGCCGCGCAGGGCGAGGCCGACGCACGTGTCCCGGACGTGGTCGGCGCCGCCGGGGCCGGGCTCGGCGACCAGTCGCACCGAGGTGCCCGGGTCGTCGACGACCGCGGCGACGGCGGCCAGCTCGACGTCCCAGCGGGCGGCCGTCTCGTACAGCCACTCCGCGGGCATCGGCACCCCGGCCAGCCGGCCGAGCACCGGTCGCAGGGCACGGGCCGCCTGGCGTTCGGCGGGCAGCAACCGCCGCAGGTAGCGGCGGAGTTCCTCCGGCAGGCTCAGCAGCGCGAGCGCCTGCGGGGCGGGCGGCAGATCGACGACGAGCAGGTCGTACGCCTCGGACAGGGCGGCGTCGCGCAGCGCGCGCAGGAGGGCCAGCTCCTCGGCGCCGGGCAGCGGGGTGAGCTCCTCGGCGTCCAGCCGGCCGGCGCCCAGCAGGTCCAGCACGGAGGCGGCCCGCTCCTGGAACGCGACGAGGTCCGCGCGGAAGCCGGCGGCGGCGTCGGGTCGCCACGCGGTGAGCCCGGGGCCGACCCGTGCGGGCTCGGCGCCGGTGGGGGTGCCCAGCACCGCCCCGAGACCGTCCGTCCGGTCGGCGCTCAGCACGAGCGTGCGGCAGCCCTCCCGAGCCGCCGCCACCGCCGTGGCCGCGGCGACCGTCGTACGGCCACTGCCGCCTTGCCCGGTGATCAGGATGGTCCGCATGGGGCTGAACGGTAACCCACCGGACGGGGGCCGGGACTCCGCTCACCGCGCGAACGGGGAGGAGGAACCGCCGGGCACTCAAGGGGCGCGGGGAACTGCGCGCCCGACCACGGCGGACCCGCAGCCGCGAACACACGCGTACCCCCGCCCCCTTGGGCGCTCGAAGGGCACCCTTGCGACCATGGCGAGTCGGGCGGGCGGGTGGGCGGCTCAGGCCCCCGATTCCACCCGCTTCTTCAGCCCCGCCAGCGCCCGATCGATGATCACCTTCTCCGCCTTCCGCTTGATCATCCCGAGCATCGGGATCTTCACGTCCACGGTCAGCTGGTACGTCACCTCGGTCGCCGTGTCGCTCACCGGCTTGAGGATGTACGACCCGTCGAGCGACCTGAGCATCTGCGACTTGACCAGCGTCCAGGACACCTCGTTCGCCCCGGTCCACGTGTACGCCAGCGTCTGGTCGTCCTTGATCGCCCCGGCGTCCATGACGAGCCGCACCTGCTCGGCGCGCCCCTCGTCGTCGGTCTTGAGGACCTCCGCCTCCTTCACCTCGCCCGTCCAGTCCGGGTAGCGGGCGAAGTCGGCGATCACTCCCATGACATCGGCCGCCGCAGCCTCGATCGTGATGCTCGAACTGGTGAATTCCGCCATCGCCGTGGCTCCTCCAGAGACGGTCCGGTGAGGGAGGTGGGTGCGCACGTATGTGCAGCGTGAAGGCTACCGTGCGTGCGGACTCACCACTCCAACGCCCACGGCTTCCCGCTCCCCGCGAAGTGCCCCACGTTCACGCACTCGGTCGCCCCGATCCGCATCCGCCGCGCCAGCGGCTGGTGGACGTGCCCGAACAGCGAGTACCGCGGCCGGGTCCGGCGGATCGCCTCCAGCAGCGCCCGGCTCCCCCTCTCGAACCGGCGCGCGACCGTGTCGTACACCAGCTCGGGAACCTCCGGCGGGATGTGCGTGCACAGCACGTCCACCTCTCCCACCGCCTCGATCTTCGCGGCGTACTCCTCGTCGCCGATCTCGTACGGCGTGCGCATCGGGGTGCGCAGTCCGCCGCCCACGAAGCCGAAGACCCAGCCCCCGATCTCGACCCGTTCGCCGTCCAGCACGGTCGTCCCCGGCCCCGCGTACTCGGACCACAGCATCGGCATGTCGACATTGCCGTAGGTGGCGTACGTCGGCTCCGGGAACGCCGCGAACAGTTCGGCGTACTGCTTGCGCACGGCCTTCTCGATCACGGCGGAACGGTCCTGCTCGATGCCCGCCCAGAGCCGGGCGCCGAGCTCGCGGGCCTCCTCGAAGCGCCGGGCGGTGCGCAGTTCGACGAGCCGGGTGGCGTTCTCGGCGCCGAACAGATCGGGGAAGATGCCGCGCGAGTGGTCCGCGTAGTCGAGGAAGAGGACGAGGTCTCCCAGGCACACCAGGGCGTCGGCACCCTCGCCGGCTCTGGCCAGGTCGCGCGCGTTGCCGTGCACGTCGCTGACCACATGAATACGCGTCCTGCGGTTACCGCCTGGTGTGGGTGCCATGGCGATCAAGCGTAGGCGGGTGCGGCATAGGTGAACAGAGTCGATCGAACCCACGGTTACTGGCCAGTCAGTAAGTGAGGGGATTATTGTTCCCCGAGAACCCCTACGTGTGACGCGGAAAACATCTCCCCGCACCCCCCTCGCGGAGAAGCCATACCGACGGGTAACGTCCGGGCAGTCCAGTCGTGCTCAGGTTTTCAACCAGTGAGGAACCCCAGGGGACCTGAGCGCTAGCCCCAGCCTTGGACCGCACCGTCGCATCACACGCGTACGTCGTGGCGCCGGCGCCCTATGAGGAGCAGCAGTCTTGCGCGAGTTCAGCCTTCCGGCTTTGTACGAGGTCCCCGCGGACGGCAATCTGACCGACATCGTCCGCAGAAACGCCGCGCAGCATCCCGATGTCGCCGTCATCGCCCGCAAGGTGGACGGTGTCTGGCAGGACGTCGACGCGGTCCGGTTCCTCGCCGAGGTGCGGGCGGCCGCGAAGGGGCTCATTGCCGCCGGTGTCCAGCCGGGCGACCGCGTGGGGCTGATGTCCCGCACCCGGTACGAGTGGACCCTGCTGGACTTCGCGATCTGGTCGGCCGGCGCGGTCACCGTGCCGGTGTACGAGACCAGTTCGCCGGAGCAGGTGGAGTGGATCCTCTCCGACTCGGGCGCCACCGCCATGATCGTGGAGCTGGACACGCACGCGGCCGCCGTCGAGTCGGTGCGCGACCGGCTGCCCGCGCTCAAGCACGTGTGGCAGATCGAGGGCGGCGGTGTGGAGGAGCTGGGGCGCCTCGGCCAGGACGTCACCGACGAGGCCGTCGAGGAGCGCAGCTCGCTGGCGAAGGCGGACGACCCGGCGACCATCGTCTACACGTCGGGCACGACGGGCCGCCCGAAGGGGTGCGTCCTCACCCACCGCAGCTTCTTCGCCGAGTGCGGCAACGTGGTGGAGCGGCTGCGGCCCCTGTTCCGCACGGGCGAGTGCAGCGTGCTGCTCTTCCTCCCGCTCGCGCATGTCTTCGGCCGGCTGGTGCAGGTCGCGCCGATGATGGCGCCGATCAAGCTGGGTACCGTACCGGACATCAAGAACCTCACGGACGAGCTGGCCTCCTTCCGTCCGACGCTGATCCTCGGCGTGCCGCGGGTCTTCGAGAAGGTCTACAACTCCGCCCGGGCCAAGGCGCAGGCCGACGGCAAGGGCAAGATCTTCGACAAGGCGGCGGACACGGCGATCGCGTACAGCAAGGCGCTGGACAGCCCGTCGGGACCGGCGCTCGGGCTGAAGATCAAGCACAAGGTGTTCGACAGGCTCGTCTACAGCAAGCTGCGGGCGGTGCTCGGCGGCAAGGGCGAGTTCGCGATCTCCGGCGGCGCCCCGCTGGGCGAGCGTCTGGGGCACTTCTTCCGCGGCATCGGCTTCACGGTCCTGGAGGGCTACGGCCTGACGGAGTCCTGTGCGGCGACGGCGTTCAACCCGTGGGACCGGCAGAAGATCGGTACGGTCGGGCAGCCGCTGCCGGGCTCCGTCGTACGGATCGCGGACGACGGCGAGGTGCTCCTGCACGGCGACCACCTGTTCAAGGAGTACTGGAACAACCCGGGCGCGACCGCGGAGGCGCTGGCCGACGGCTGGTTCCACACCGGTGACATCGGCACCCTCGACGAGGACGGCTACCTCAGGATCACCGGCCGCAAGAAGGAGATCATCGTCACCGCGGGCGGCAAGAACGTCGCCCCGGCCGTGATCGAGGACCGGATCCGGGCGCACGCGCTGGTCGCGGAGTGCATGGTGGTCGGCGACGGACGTCCCTTCGTGGGCGCGCTGGTCACCATCGACGAGGAGTTCCTGGGCCGTTGGGCCGCCGAGCACGGCAAGCCGGCGGGGTCCACCGCGGCGTCACTGAGCGCGGACGCCGATCTGAACGCGGCCATCCAGGCCGCGATCGACGACGGCAACGCCGCGGTGTCGAAGGCGGAATCGGTGCGGAAGTTCCGCATTCTCTCCTCCCAGTTCACGGAGGACTCGGGCCACCTGACGCCGTCCCTGAAGCTCAAGCGGAACGTGGTGGCGAAGGACTTCGCCGACGAGATCGAGGCGATCTACGCGAAGTAGCCCGCCCCCGGCGTACGACGGGCCCTATGGCGCGGTGTCCTCGGCGAGGACCCGCGCCATCGTGCGTTCGGCGAGCGCGGTGATGGTGACGAACGGGTTGACCCCGATCGAGCCCGGCACCAGCGAGCCGTCGGTGACGTAGAGCTTCGAGTAGCCCTTCACCCGCCCGTGGTCGTCGGTCGCCTTTCCGAGGACGCAGCCGCCCAGCGGGTGGTAGGTGAAGTCGTCGGCGAACACCTTGTTGGACGAGCCGAACAGGTCGTACCGGTAGATCGTGCCGTTGGCCGCGTTGATCCGGTCGAAGAGCTTCTTGGCCATGGAGACGGAGACCGCGCTCTGGGCGGCGCTCCAGCCGAGCTTCGCCGAGTCGCTCGCGGCGTCGTAGGTGAACGACGCCCGCTCGGGGTTCTTGGTGAGGGCGAGGTAGAGGCTGACCCAGTGCTCAAGACCGGTGGGCAGCGGGGCTATCTCGGCGAAGACGGGGTTGGCGGTGTTGGCCCAGTCGTCGATGCCCAGCACCGGCATGGTCGACTGGTTCGCCCCGACCGTGTCCCACAGGTGGTTGGCCCGGCCCAGCATCACGTTGCCGTTGGTTCCCCAGCCGGCGCCGACGCTCGCGTTCAGCGCGGGCAGCGTGCCCTTCGCCCGGGCGCGGACCAGGAGTTCGGTGGTGCCGATGCTCCCGGCACCCAGGAAGAGGTACGTGCAGCCGTACTCCTTGGTCTCGACGACGGTGTTGGTGTCGTCGACGCGGTCGACGGTGACGACGTAGGTCCCGTCGCCCTCCCTGCGGATGCCCCGGGCCCGCTCCATGGTGTGGAGGGTGACGTTGCCGGTACCGAGGGCGGCGGCGAGGTACGTCTTGTCGAGGCTCTTCTTGCCGTGGTTGTTGCCGTAGATGACCTCCCCGGCGAGGGCCGACTTCGTCGCCGTGCCGGCGGCCTCGCGCTGCATGTGGCCGAAGTCGTAGACGCTGGGCACGAAGGTGGTCTTCAGGCCGGCCTTCTGGGCGTGGGCGCGGGAGACCCGGCTGAAGCGGTACCACTCGGTGGACTCGAACCACGCCGGGTCGACGGTGTTGACGCCGAGCATGGCGCGGGCGCGCGGGAAGTACGTGCCGTACATCTCGGCGGTGTCGACGGTGGGGAACTGCTCGGCGAAGTACGACCGGGGAGGGGTCACGGCCATGCTGCCGTTGACGAGGGAGCCGCCGCCGACGCCGCGCCCGAGGAAGACCGACATGTCGGCGTAGCGGACCCGGTCCAGGACGCCGGGGTAGGGGCTGATGTCCCGGTTGACGACGTCCAGCCACAGGAACGTGGCGAGCGGGGCCTCGGTGCGGGTCTTGAACCACATGGATCTGCTGTCCGGTTCCCTGGTCGAACAGAAGACCTTGCCGTCCGGCCCGGCCGTGTTCCACAGGCGGCCCATCTCCAGGACGACGGTGCGGATGCCGGCCTGTCCGAGGCGGAGGGCGGCCACTGCGGCGCCGTAACCCGATCCGATCACGAGCGCCGGGGAGGTGTCGACGGCGTCGGGCTCGACGGCGTGCGCCGACTGGAGGCCCACTCTCGTGAGGCCGAGGGCGGCGGCCGTCTGGAGGGCCGCCATGCCCAGAATGCGACGGCGAGAAAGGTGAGGTTGCGTCAGTTTCTCTGTCATGCGCACAGGATGGGCGGGCACCCCCCAGAGGACCAGAGATGCTGGATATCCCTTTTGCCGCTACAGCAACAGCTCCAACTTTTCGGCCAGCGTGTCCCACCGCCACCGTTCCTCCACCCACGCGCGCCCCCGCTCCCCCATCCGGCGGCGCAGCTCCGGGTCGCCGAGCAGGGTGACGACGCGTTCGGCGACCTCCTCCGGGTGACCGCCCCGCACGACCCAGCCGGTCTCGCCGTCGAGCACGGCGTCGGGGGCGCCGCCGGAGTCACCGGCGACGACGGGGAGGCCGGTGGCGGACGCCTCCAGGTAGACGATGCCGAGGCCCTCCACGTCCAGCCCGCCCCGCCGTGTGCGGCACGGCATGGCGAAGACGTCGCCGGCGCCGTAGTGGGCGGGAAGTTCGGACCAGGGGACGGCCCCGGTGAACCGGACCGCCCCCGCGACGCCGGTCTCCTCGGCGAGTCGGCGCAGCTCCTTCTCGTACGGCCCTCCGCCGACGATCAGCAGGACCGCGTCCGGCTCCTCGGCGAGGACGGCGGGCATCGCCCGGATCAGGGTGTCCTGGCCCTTGCGGGGGACGAGCCGGGAGACGCACACGACCACCGGCCGGTCGGTGAGCCCGAGCCGGGCGCGGACCTCGTCACCGCCGGAGGCGGGGTGGAAGGTCTTCTCGTCCACGCCGGGCGGCAGCTGGACCATGCGCCGGGCCGCCTCGGGGGTGAGGGCCGTGGCGATCCGGGAGCGTGTGTACTCGCCGAGGTAGGTGATCGTGTCCGTGCCCTCGCCGATCCGCCGCAGCAGCTGCCGGGCGGCGGGCAGCTGCGCCCAGCCGGCCTCGTGGCCGTGCGTGGTGGCCACCAGCCGCCGGGCGCCCGCACGGCGCAGCGCGGGGGCCATCAGGCCGAGGGGGGCCGCCGCCCCGAACCACACCGACGTGCAGCCGTGCTCCCGCAGCAGCCGTACGGCCGTCCGCGTGGCGCCTGGCGTCGGCAGCAGCATGGTCGTGCGGTCGCGCACGACGGTGAAGGGCTGCTCGGCGTCGAAGGCGGCCGTCGCCTCGGCGCCCTCACGGCCCCGCTTCCAGGTCGAGGCGTAGACGACGACCTTCCCGGGGTCCAGGCGCAGCGCCATGTTGTGCAGGAACGCCTGGATGCCGCCGGGCCGGGGCGGGAAGTCGTTGGTCACGATCAGGGTCTTGTGCATCGCCGCCGACCCTACCGAACGGGGCCGCGACAGCCGCCGCGAGGCACCTCGCGCGGGACGGCACCCGGTCGAGAGGCACCCGGCACAGGACCCGCTCGGCAGGCGTCTCCCGTAGGATCCGCCCCTGCTTCACCGCCGTCTCACAGCCGGTCGGGAGATCATGTCCCCCCACCCGCACAATCGTGGGGTGATAGGCGCGGAGACGACACGCCGGGCGCGGCGGCATTTCGAACAGGGGCATCGGATGGCTCAGCTGTACATGAGGGGCACACGGCGGCCCCCCTTCGGCCTGCTCGCGGTCTGGGGCGCGACCAGGCTGGTCCTGCTGCTGTTCGTGTTCAAGGTGTGGGTGTTCCCGGGCCCGGACGTCACCACCGACGTGTCGGTCATCTACCAGGGCTGGTACGGCACCCTGCGCGCCGGAACGTATCCGCTGGACGACGTGACGTGGCAGTACCCGCCGGCCGCCGCCCTCGCGATCCTCTCCCCCGCGCTGCTGCCGTTCCTGGAGTACGCCTCCGCGTTCTTCGTCCTCGCCTTCCTCGCCGATCTGGCGGTGCTCGCCCTGCTCCTGTACACCGGCGGCCGGCCGGGCCGGTCCCGGCGCGGCGCCTGGGTGTGGGTGGTGGGCCTGCCACTGCTCGGCCCGACGGCGTACGCCCGCTACGACGTGATGGTGACCGCGGTCGCGGTCGCCGCGCTCCTCGCCGGGAGCCGCCGTCCGGAGGTGATGGGGGTGCTGACGGCCTTCGCGGCCCTGCTGAAGGTGTGGCCGGCGCTGCTGCTCCTGGGGGCCCGGGGCCGTACGGCGTGGCTCTGGGCGGTGGCCACGGCGGCCGGCCTGTCGCTGGTTTTCGCCGTCTCGAGGCCCGGCGCGTTCGCCTTCCTGACCTTCCAGCGCGACCGGGGCACCGAGGTGGAGTCGCTGGGAGCCCTTGTCTTCCACGTGGCCCGGCACTTCGGCTGGGACGGCCAGGTGCTGCTGAACTACGGCTCGGTCGAGTTCCTCGGCGACCATGTCGACGTCGTCAGCAACGCGGCCCTGCTGCTCAGCGGGGTGGCCTTCGCCTGGCTGCTGCTGTGGCGGGTGCGGGCCCGGCGGTTCGCCCCGCACACCCTCGCGGACGCCGCGTTCACGGCGGTGCTGATGTTCACGGTGACCAGCAGGGTGATCAGCCCGCAGTACATGGTGTGGCTGGTCGGCCTCGCGGCCGTGTGCCTCTGCTTCCGGGCCGGTCGGATGCTGTGGCCCGCCGTGCTGGTCCTGGCGGCGTCCTTCGTGACCGTGCTGGAGTTCCCCGTCTGGTTCGCCCATGTGGTGATGAGCGACTGGCTGGGCATCACCCTGCTCTTCGTCCGCAACGGCCTCCTCGTGCTGGCCACGCTCGCCGCCGCCCGGGAGCTGTGGCGGAGCACGGTCCCGCACCCGCGCCGGGCGGCGGTCCCCGGCCAGGCGGCCCGCACCCGGGAGTCCCTGAGGTCGTGAGCGCGGCCGGGGCGGCGACGGCGTCAGCCGGGGACCCGGATGCTGTCGATGATGCGGGTCCAGTTGTCGCCGCCGTGTCCGTTCTCGACGGCGCGCCGGTAGTGGGCCCGCACGGCCAGGGGAAGCGCGAGGTCGAGGCCGAGCGACGTGCTGGTCTCGACGATGTGGTCGGCCGTCGCGCCCATCATGGTGACCGTGCTGAGGTCCCCCGGATGCTCGCCGGCGTCGAGCGCGGCGCCCGGGTGCTCCTCGCCGGCCCTCAGCATGGCGCCGATCGTGTCGGTGAAGGACAGCAGCTCCGGCAGCGCGTCCTTGGCCGGCGTCCCCGCCGTCCCGAGCATCGCGGTGGCGTGCATCAGCCCGGACAGGGTGGTGAGGAACACCGCGAGCTGCGCCTGGTACATCAGCTGGGCGAGGCCCGGGTCGGCGCCCAGGTACAGCGGCGTCCCCAGCCGGGCCAGCGCCTCCCGGTGGCTCTCGAACACCGGGGCGTCACCGCTGTAGTAGACGCGGGACGCCTCCGTGCCGACCATCGGCGCGGGGACCATGACGCCTCCGGTGAGGAAGGCGGCGCCGTGGCCCTCCGCCCAGGCCGCCGCCTCGCGGGTGCGGTCGGGGGTGTCGGAGCTGAGGTTGACCAGTGTCCGGCCCGCGAGGGAGGCGGTGGCGCCGTCGAGGATGTCGTACATGGCCCGGTAGTCGGTGAGGCTGAGGATCACGAGGTCGCCGGCCAGGACCGCCGCACCGGGTGTCGCCGCGCGCGTCGCGCCCTCGGCGACGAGGCCGTCGGCGCGGGAGGCGGTGCGGTTCCAGACGGTGACGGGGTGGCCGGCGGCGAGCAGGGCGCGGGTCATCGCCTGCCCCATCGGGCCGAGCCCGATGACGGTGACGGAACTGTCCTTGACCGCGGGGGAGTTCTGGTGTGCGTTCACTCCTCCATGCTCGAACAGCGCCAGTAGTCTCGGAAGTACCTACTAATTACTGCGGTACTTACCTTTTCGTAAGGGGGATCGGTGATGGCGAGGGCGCCGAGACGGGGGCCGTACATCTGCGGCATCGACGCCGCGTTCGACGTACTGAGCGGCAAGTGGAAGGGGTTCATCCTCTGGGAACTGGAGACCCACCGGGTACGCCGCTTCGCCGAACTCCGGCGTGGGATGCCGGGCGTGAGCGAGAAGATGCTGACGCAGCACCTGCGGGAGCTGGAGGAGGACGGTCTCGTGCACCGGGAGGTGCACGCCGAGGTGCCGCCGCGGGTGGAGTACTCCCTGACCGAGGACGGGCGGACGCTCAACCGGGCCCTGGAGCCGCTCGGCGCCTGGGGCGTCGAGCGCATGCGCCGCGAGGGCACCGAGGCCGCCGGGACCGCGCACGGTTAGGCGGGCCGCGTGCGCCTCAGGAGCAGGGCGCTCAGTCGAGCTGCGCCCGGACGTACTCCCGCCACTGCGCGGTGAAGGCGGCGAGGTCCGTGCCCAGGACGTCCTCCAGGGCCCCCTCCACCGCCCCGGCGCGTTTCCCGTGGGCCCCGACGGCGCGGTAGAACTCGTCGAGCCGTACCTCGCCCCAGCGGTCCGCGATCAGCCGGCAGGCCAGCCAGCCGCCCTCGTAGGCGCGGGCGAGCCGGCCCGGGTCGCCGGTGAACCCGAAGTCGGCGTCCGTCGGCAGCGCGTCGGGGACCCGCCCCGCCGCGACCGCCCTGCGCAGCTCCGGGGCGACCTCCGGCGCGGTGCGGCCGGTCGCCCGGTAGCCGGCCCAGTCGGCGTACCCCTCGGAGAGCCACAGGGGCGTGGCGGCGTTGGTGTGGGCCCGGGTGGCGACATGGGTCGTCTCATGGGTGAGGACGACCTGCTTGCCGAACGCGCCGAGCACCGCGTAGGCGTCGGGGTTGACGATGATCCGGTCCGCGGGCGCCCTGGCCGCGCCTCCGGCCTCCCCGGTGGTGACGGCGGCGATCCCCCGGTAACCGGACGCGGGCGCCCCGAGGAGTTCCGCCATCTCCTCCAGCGACTTCGGGACGAGGACGACGACCCGCCGTGCCCAGTCCTCGCCCCACGCCTCGGTCACGGCGGGCACGGCCCGGTCCGCCAGCCGGGCGTACTCCCGCAGGTTCGCGTCCGACCGGCCCACCCCGAGCACCAGGCTCCGCTCACCGCGGACGGCCCGTATCGGCCCCTGCTCCCACAGCTGTTCGGTGCCCTCGTCCGACGGCTCGTCGGAGGCGACCCGCCACCGGCCGTCGTCGTCCCGCGCCAGAGTCAGCGTCCGTACGGCGGTGACGGGCGCCTTGTCGTAGCCGCGTATCCGGTAGCGCAGGGCAGCCTCGGCCGTCGCCCGGTCGCCGGTGCGCCGAAAGCCGGTGAGGTCGTAGGACCAGGAGGCCAGCGGCAGATCGCGGAGGTTCGCGAACTCGGCTGCCCCGCCGGCCCGTTGACCGCTCGTGGTGACCACCGGCTCCTCTGTGGCCCGGTACGCCGCGGCGTCCCGTTCCAGGACCGCCGTCGCCCGCCGGTCGAGCATGGCCTCGACGTCGGCGCGCGCGGAGTCCGGTGCGGCGCCCCCGCAGCCGGCGAGCAGGGTCAGCGCGAGACACACTCCCGCGCCTCCCACGAGCGCACGCCTTCGACCAGCCACGTTCCCGATCGTACGGCGGCCCGGCCGCCCCGTGGGCGGGGCGGCCGGGCCTCGATGCGGAGCGGGGGCACGGTCAGGGGCGGGTGACCGAGGCGACGGGCATCATGCCGACGGGGTCGTAGCGGACGGGGGCGCCCGGGTAGGGGGCGTGAATGACCTGGCCGTTGCCCACGTACATACCGACGTGGCTGGCGTCGGAGCGGTAGGTGACCAGGTCCCCGGGCTGGGCCTGGGAGAGCGGGACCTGGGTGCCCGCGTACCGCTGGGCCTGCGAGGTCCGCGGGAGCGCGACCCCGGCCTGGGCGTACGACCAGACCATCAGACCCGAGCAGTCGAAGCCGTGGGGGCCGGTGGAGCCCCAGATGTACGGCTTGCCGAGGGCGGAGCGGGCCGCGGCGACAGCGGCGGCGGCACGGGCGTTGGGGGCGACGGCGCCCGAGGGCTCGGGGGTCTCCCGCTCCATCTCGCCACGGCCGGAGCGGGAGGCGCGGTCGTACTCCGCACGTTCCTCGTCGGGGAGGGAGTTGAGGAGTTCGCGGGCCTTGGCGAGCTTCCGCTCGACGGTCCGCTTGTGCGCGGCGACGGCCTTGCGGCTCTTCTCCAGCTCGGTGAGCTTCCCGGTGGTCTCCTGCCGCTTCTGGGTGAGGTCCCGCATGGCCTGCTGGAGGTCGTGGAGTTCGCCCGCCTGGTGGGTGCTGATCCGGTCGAGCGCGGACGCCTTGGCGAGGTAGTCGTCCGGGTCGGTGGAGAACAGCAGGGTCAGCGACGGGTCGAGGGCGCCCGAGCGGTACTGCGCGCCGGCGAGCGAACCGAGGGACTCCCGCATGGCGTTGACGCGGTCCTGCTTGCGGGCGATGGCGTCCTGGGCGGCGCCGACCTGGTCGCGCAGTTCGTCGGCGCGCTCGTCGGCTTTGTTGTACGCCTCGGTGGCCCGTTCGGCCTGCTCGTACAGCCGGTCGACCTCGGCGCGGGTGGTGTCGTGCGGCGCGGCGGCGGCCTGCTGGACGGGGATGGCGCCGAGCGCGGCGGCCGCTGCGGACAGCACGCCCAGGGCGGCGGCTGCGCCCCGGTCGAACCCGGACGGTACAAGGCGACTGTGGGACCCCACGGGAAGCCGCACTCCCTTCGACGGCGGACAGGATCCTCCCCGGGCACGGCGTCGAGGCACCCCTTCGCGGGGGCGTTCTCACGGCGGGTGAGGGAGGCGCGGCCGACAGTAGCCGCGCGACCCGGTCACAGCCAAAGACCTCGGCGGGCACGGAGCGTGACACCCCGCTCGGGACGCAGGTCATCAGCGGGGCGCGGGGTCAGCGTGAGGTGCGGGAATTCGCCCGTTCGGGCGGCCTTGTGTCCTGATCTTGAACAAGAAAGAGGCCGGTTGTCACTGTGAGTGAGCAACCGGCCCCTTGTGGGCGCTGCGGGGGTCAGACGACGCGGACGCCGAACTGGAAGGAACCGATGGTGTCCATCGACTCGTAGCGGACGACCTTGCCCGGGTAGGGGGCGTGGATGACCGTGTTGTTGCCGGCGTAGAGGCCGACGTGGCCCAGGTTGTTGAAGAACACCAGGTCGCCCGGCATGAGCTGGTCACGGCCGATCTTGGTGCCGTCGTTCTGCTGGGTGTACGTGGTCCGGGAGATCGACACACCGGCCTGGGCGTACGCCCACTGCGTGAGGCCTGAGCAGTCGTAGGAGTTGGGGCCGCTGCCGCCGGAGACGTACGGCTTGCCGAGCTGGGTGTCGGCGGCGGCGAGCGCGGCGGCGGCGCGGTCGGAGGCCGGCACGTCCTTGCCGAGTTCGACGCGTTCGCCGGCGTCGCGGCTGGCGCGCTGCTCGTCCTCGGCGAGGGAGGCCCGCTCCTGGGCGGTGAGGCTGTTGAGGAGCTTCTGCGCCGCGGCGAGCTTGCTCTGGTATTCCTTCTTCTTCTTGCCCAGGGTCTCGCGGGTCTCGGCGAGGTCCTCGAGCTTCTCGGCCGCCTCCTGGCGCTGCTGGGCGAGGGCCCGCTGCTTCTCCTGGATCTTCTTGAGCTGCTCGACCTGCTGGCCGCTCAACTGGTCCAGGGTGGCGGCCTTGTCCAGGTAGTCGTCGGGGTCGGCGGAGAGGAAGAGCTGGATCGAGGAGTCGATGCCGCCCGTGCGGTACTGGGCGCTGGCCGCCTGACCTATGCCCTCGCGCAGCTCGTTGAGCTCCTCCTGGCCGCGGGCGACGTTGTCCTGGATGGTGGAGATCTCCTTCTGGAGCTTCTCCTGCTTCTCCTTGGCCCCGTTGTACTTGTCGGTGGCCCGGCCCGCGTCTTCGTAGAGCGCGTCGACCTTGGCCTTGACCTCTTCCTTGCTCGGCTTGTCGCTGGGGGCGGCGTTGGCCGCCTGCGAGGTCAGTGCCACGGCAGCGGCGGCGGCGGTGGTGAGCACGCTCACTCGCGCACGACTCGGCTGCTTCGGTCGACGGTGGGACGCCACGGTAGGTGAACTCCTTCTTGTGAGCGATCGCCCGAGGGGGACCGGCGGCAACGATCACCCGTCCAGAGGTTTGAGCCCAGACCCTAGTGACCCAACGGTGATCACTTCAAATCCCCCACAGGAAAAATCCCATCCCCCGGGGCACTCTTTACACTCAACACACATGCAGTAATGCTCGATTGACGCTACGTTGCGCAACAGTTCCGTCAAATCGGTCATAGCGCCCGTACGTTGCGGTTGGCGCGGACGTGATCGAAAGGTCAGGAAAGCCGCTTGAGGAGCACCGCCGAGGCCACGGGCCGCGCGCCCGCCTTGGCGACCCCGTCGGCCACCTCGCGGTCGGTGGAGGCGACGATGACCGGCCGCCCCGGCGGTTCGGCGCGCACCAGCTGGCGGATCAACTCGTCGGCGGTGACGCCGGGCTTGGAGAACAGCACCCGCACCCCGCGCGGCGGCGCGAGCAGCACGGGGGCGGCCAGCTCGGCCCCGTCGAAGACGCAGGTGACCTCGGCGCCGGTCTGCGCGGCGAGCTGCGACAGCTGCCCGAGGAGCCGCAACCGCTGCTTCTCCAGCGGCATCTGCGGATAACCGGTCTTGGTGACGTTGTAGCCGTCGACGACGAGGTGGGCCTGCGGGAGCGCCAGCAACTGGTCCAGGATGGCCGGGTCGTTCTCGGACAGCGCGCGGGCGGCGATGTCCTTCGGGGTCATCCGCCCCGGCTCGACCGCGTCGACGGTCTCGGCGGGCCGTACGGACACCGGCGGCAGCGCCAGCTCCCGTCTGAGGCCCTGGGCCGCGTCCAGCACGGTGTCCAGCAGCAGCCGTACGCGCATGTCCTCGACGCTGCGCCCCTCGCGGGCCGCCCGCCGGGTGGCCTCCAGGGCGGCCTCCGCCTCGCCGAGCCGGGCCTTCAGCCGCCGGGTCTCGCTCTCGGCGGCGGACACCTGGGCGTGGCCCTCGGCGCGCAGGGCCTCCATCTCGGCGTGCAGCTTGCGCAGGGCGGCCTCGCCGCGCTTGACGTCGCTGAGGGCGGCACGGAGCTTGCGGTGCAGGGAGTCGGCGTCCTTCTTGGCCGATTCCAGCTCCTGGCGCAGCCGTTCCGTCTCGGCCCTGGTGTGGTCGCGGGCCTCGGCGAGCTGCTCGCGCAGCCGCTCCAGCTCGGCGCGGCTCTCCTCGTCGGCCCGCTCGGCGTCGGCCCGCTGGGCCTCCTCGCCGGCCGCGGCGACCAGCTTCACCCAGCCCGCGGGGCGCAGGACGTAGGCGGCGGCCGCCACGTCCAGCGGATCGGCGGCCGGCGGCGGGGCGCCCGCGTCCAGGGCGCCGGCCAGCTCCGGGTGGGACTCCCGGAACCGCTCCCCGATCCGCTGTCTGAAAAGCGTGTCGCTCTCGACCGCGGCCGCCATGGCGTTGCCCGCGAACTTCACCCGGCGGTTCGGGGCGAACCGGGCGTACTGCCGGAGCTGTGCGGGCAGTTCGGCGATGGTCAGGCCGCCGAACCCGTCCGACACGATCTGTACGACACGCCGACGCACGCCTTCGGGCAGCGGACGGTCGAGCACCTCAGCGGCGCCGTCGCCCGGCCCCCCGCCTGCGGTCTCCACCATCCGTCACACCCCAATTCCATGCGGGGCCCTCCCCCGCTCCCGACCTCGTCGAGCGGAGGGACCCCCATCGTCAGGAGCCGGCGCCCGGCCTGTCCACGAGTTCCACCTGGTCCACGGCGTTGCACCAGCGGCAGCGGACCGACTCGATGGTCTCACTGACCACCTCGCGCTCCTCGACCTTCGGCTCCCCGGCGAGGTCCAGGTGAACGTACTCGACGACCTTGGACGAGCGGGTCACGTCGAACCGCGTGAGATTGCCGCAGAGGGTGCAGCGCCAGCGGGTCGTGGCCGTCGGCAGGGGAACCGTCATCGTGGCTGCTCTTCCTTCTTCCAGTCTCCGTGATGCGCGCACCGGACTCCCGGTGCGTGTGGCTCGTAACCCTACGGCCTGACCGGTACTCGCCGCCCGTCCGCCCGAGGAGTGGTCGCGGCGGTGACGACGAACCCCCTCGGCGGCGAGGCGGTCTGTGCGGGTGGGTCCCGTTACGTCATGCTCTGCTCATGATCGGCAAGTGGAGCGCACATGTATTCGGGCCCGGGTCCGCCCGGGGGGCGCGGCAGCCGCTCGACCGGACCGTACGGAACGAGTCGGCGCCGGTGACGTACGGGCTGATCGCCGCCTGCTGCCTGGTCTTCCTGATCGGTCCGGCGGCGGGTCTGAACCCCGTGTACGGCGCCGGGGACGAGCTGCTCGCCGCGCAGCGGGCCTACTTCCGCCGCTGGGGTGTCGTCCCGGTCGAGCTCTTCACCGGCGCGCCGCGCGCGGTCCTCACGCCCCTCACGGCCCTCTTCGTGCACGGCAGCTGGCTGCACCTGCTGGGCAACATGCTGTTCCTCTTCGTCTTCGGGGCGATGGTCGAAGAACGCATGGGCCATGTGGAGTTCGCCCTCTTCTACGTGGGCTGCGGGTATCTCGCGCTGGCGGCGTACGCGGTCGCGCACGCCGGGTCGCAGCAGTCGTTGGTGGGCGCGTCCGGGGCGATCTCCGCCGTCCTGGGCGCCTTCCTCTTCCTGTTCCCGAGGGCGGGTGTGACGAGCCTGTTCCCGTTCCTGTTCTTCCTGCCGCTGCGCTTCCCGGCCTGGGTGACGCTGCCGTTCTGGGTGACCCTCCAGTGGCTGGCCGCGCGCCGGGAGACGTCCGGGCCGGGGGTCGCCTACCTGGCACACCTCGTCGGGTTCGCACTGGGGTTCGCCTACGCGTGGGGGCGTTACGGGCGGAGGACTAGAGTGACAGCGAATGCCCCCGCCCCGGCCCCCGAGGGAGAACACCAGCCGTGATCACCGCGATCGTGCTCATCAAGACCAGCGTGGACCGGATCCCGGAGATCGCGGAGTCGATCGCCGCGATCGAGTCGGTGACCGAGGTCTTCTCGGTGACCGGTACGTACGATCTGGTCGCCATGGTCCGGGTCAAGGCCCACGAGGACCTCGCCGAGGTGATCCCCGGGCGCATCAGCAAGATCCCGGGGGTGCAGGGGACGGACACCCACGTGGCGTTCCGGACGTACTCGCAGCACGACCTGGAGGCCGCGTTCGCCATCGGCCTCGACGGCTGACCGGGTCCGGGCGGCGGCCGGACAGACGCCGCGCGGCGGGCCCCCACCGAGGAGGACCCGCCGCGTCGAGCTGCCGAACGGGCTCTACGACCGTCCGGCGATCACCCGGGACTCGTCTCCCGGGGTCACTTCCAGCACCACTTCTTGATCGACTTGTAGGCGCTGATGTCCGGGTCGGTCGACCCGCGCATCCCGGTCTTGCGCACGATCTGACGGTCCCTGCCCCGGCTGTCCTTGCCGTACCACGTCTTGGTGGTCCGGTTCCACGTCGAACGCGGCAGCCGCTTGTTGGTGGGATGGTCGGCGTACGGCGGCACCCACGCGCCCCGGCCGCACTTGTAGTCGGCCACCGCGTTCACCTTGTAATACGTCATGGTGTGCTGGTAGTTCTTGGCGTCCCACAGGCACAACGAGCCCTTCGGCTTGCAGTCGCCCATGGCGGCCTCGGCCGAGTCCGCCTGGATCCCGCCCGCCACCACCATGCCCACCGTCATGGCGGAGGCGATCGCGAGCCCCTTCATCCCACGCTTCATCCGTACTCCCCGTAGTGAGCGGCCGCGAAGACCGACCGCCCACCCACCTTAGGCAGCCCCGCTCACCCTCGAACAGTTGTCCTTTGGGGCAGGGTGGCGACGGGTGACCTCAGGTGGCGGGGACGCAACGCCCGTCCTCGGTGCGGTAGTTCCACCGGGCGCCGTCCCGGACGAGTTCCTTGACCGCGCCCACGAACCGCTCGACGTGCTCGTCGGGCGTGCCCGCGCCGAAGCTCACCCGGATCGCGTTGAGGGACTTCTCCCCCGGCGCGGCCTCGGGGGCGCCGCACTCGCCCTGGGTCCCCGGGTCGCTGCCGAGCAGGGTGCGGACCAGCGGGTGGGCGCAGAAGAGGCCGTCGCGCACGCCGATGCCGTACTCGGCGGAGAGGGCGGCGGCGAAGTGGGAGCTGTTCCAGCCCTCGACGACGAAGGAGATGACCCCGACCCGGGGGGCGTCGTCCCCGAACAGGGAGAGCACCCGGACCTCGGGCACCTCGGCGAGCCCGGCGCGGACGGTGTCGATCAGGTGCCGCTCGCGGGCGACGAGCGTGTCGAACCCGGCCTCGGTGAGGGCCTTGCAGGCGGAGGCGATGGCGTAGGCGCCGATGACGTTGGGCGAGCCGGCCTCGTGGCGGGCGGCGCTCTCGTGCCACTCGACGTCCACTCCCCCGTCCGTACGCCGGGTCACCTTGCGGGAGGCGCCGCCGCCCGCGAGGTAGGGGTCCGCCTCGCGCAGCCAGTCGGCGCGCCCGGCGAGGACGCCGGAGCCGAACGGCGCGTACAGCTTGTGCCCGGAGAAGGCGACCCAGTCGACGTCCAGGTCCCGCACGGACACGGGGTGGTGGGGCGCGAGCTGCGCGGCGTCGAGCACGATCCGCGCGCCGTGCGCGTGCGCCGCGGCGGCCAGCTCGCGCACCGGCCAGATCTCACCGGTGACGTTGGAGGCGCCGGTGACGCAGACCAGCGCGGGACCGTGGGGGTCCCGGTCGGCGAGGGCGCGCTCCAGCGTGGCGACGGCCTCGCCGGGCGTCCGGGGCGCGTCCAGGTACGTCACGCGGGCGTTCCGCCACGGCAGCAGCGAGGCGTGGTGCTCGGTCTCGAAGACGAACACCTGGCAGTCGGCGGGCAGGGCTGCGGCGAGGAGGTTCAGCGAGTCGGTGGTGGACCGGGTGAAGACCACCTGGTCGTGGTCCCGGCAGTCCAGGAACGCGGCGACGGTGCGGCGGGCGTTCTCGAAGAGGTCCGTCGACAGCTGGGACAGGTACCCGGCGCCCCGGTGCACGCTCCCGTAGTACGGCGCGTACGCCGCCACGTCGTCCCAGACCCGCTGGAGCGCGGGGGCGCTGGCGGCGTAGTCGAGCGCGGCGTAGGTGACCTCGCCGCCGGTGACGAGCGGGACGGTGACATCCCGGCCGAGAACGGACAGCGGGGCACAAACGGACTGGTCGGCGGCAAGGGTGGAGACGCTGGGGACAGACATGGGGAACTCCCGTGAGAGGGCATGCCGAAGGAGGGCATGCTGGAGAAGGAAGAAGGGTGCGCGGAGGCGGGGCTCGGCGGCCCTATCGCATTCGCTTGCTCACGGAAGGCTCCCTCGAACGACCAGGACCCCTGGCCCCACGCTGTCGCGTGTGAGGGGTCCGCGCTTGCCGTAGACCTCGCTGCCTACGACCTGGTCTTCACCCGGGGCACCCCGCCACGGACGGAGGGTTGCCGGACAGCCGGCCGGGGCCTTGTGGCTGTCACTCATGACCTGATCAGGAACGTACGCGAAGTGATCGCCGGGCCGCAACTCGTGTCCGGATGGCGGGATCGAGCGCCTCGTCACTCGGGGGTGCGCGGTTCGTGGGCGAGTGCGGGTGGGTGGGGGCCGTTCGCGCAGTTCCCCGCGCCCCTGAAAAGCGACCGGGGCTACGCCCCGTGCTTTTCAGGATGAAGGGCGGGCCGCAGGCCCTCCCCTTAAGGGGCGCGGGGAACTGCGCGACAAGCCACAACGGACCCGCACACGCCAACGCACCCCGCACCGCCCCCACCTGCTGCGACGGCTACCGATTCGTCGCGGTGACCCAGCGGTCGAGTACCTTCCGCGCCGCCCCCGAGTCGATCGACTCCGCGGCCCGTTCCATCCCGGCCCGCAGCTGCTCCGCCAGCGGCCCGCCGCCCGGGTCCAGGGCCACCAGCGCCGCCGCCGAGTTCAGCAGTACCGCGTCCCGCACCGGCCCGGTCTCCCCGGCCAGCAGGCGTCGTGCGACATCCGCGTTGTAGGACGCGTCGGCCCCCCGCAGCGCGGACACCGGCACCAACTCAAGGCCCACGTCGCGCGGGTCGAACGCCTCCTCCGTCACCTTGCCGTCGCGCACGACCCACACCCGCGACGTCGCCGTGGTCGTCAGCTCGTCCAGCCCGTCGTCGCCGCGGAACACCAGCGAGGAGTTGCCCCGCTCCGCGAAGACACCCGCCATGATGGGCGCCATCCGCGGATCGGCCACGCCGACCGCCTGGGCCCGCACCTTCGCCGGGTTCGCCAGCGGCCCCAGCGCGTTGAACACCGTACGGATGCCCAACTGCCCGCGCGCCGCGGCCACATGGCGCAGCGCCGGGTGGAACTTGACCGCGAAGCAGAAGGTGATGCCCGCCTCCTCGGCGACCTCCGCCACCCGCTGCGGCGTCAGCTCCAGATTGACGCCGAGCTTCTCCAGCACGTCGGACGCGCCCGAGGCCGAGGACGCGGCCCGGTTGCCGTGCTTGACGACCTTGGCGCCCGTACCGGCTACCACGATCGACGACATCGTGGAGATGTTGACCGTCTTGGCGCCGTCTCCGCCCGTGCCGACGATGTCGACGGTCCGCCCCGACACCTCGATCACGTTGGCATGCTCGTACAGCGCCCGCACCAGCCCGGTGATCTCGTCGACGGTCTCGCCCTTGGCCCGCAGCGCCACCACGAACCCGGCGATCTGCGCGTCCGTCGCCTCGCCGCGCATGATCTGGTCCATCGCCCAGAACGTGGCGCCGGCGTCCTGGTCCTGTCCGGACAGCAGCGCGTTCAGCACCTGGGGCCAGGAACGGCCCGCCGCGGTGTCGCCTCCAGCGGGGGTCACAGCGCTCATCAGCCGCTCCTGGTGGTCGTAGCCGCGGGGCGGTCACCGCCCGCGGACGCGAGGTAATCGATTGCCCTCACCCTATCCAGCTCCGCGTACGGCGAAGGGCCCCCGTCCGAAGATCGGACGGGGGCCCTTCGACCGTGTGTGGCGAAGCCGGTGATCAGTGGTGGCCGTGGCCGCTCGTGATCTCCTTGTACTCCTCGACGGTGGGCTTGAGGATCTGGTTGTCCTCGCCGTAGTAGCCCTTGCTCAGCTTGGCCCGGAGCTTCTCGCGCCGCGTGATCTTGCGGGTGACGCCGTTCTCGTCGACCGCGGGACCGATCTCGGCCGGCTTGTACTGCTCGTGCGCCGTGAGCGTGTGCAGCTGCTCCTGGCTGAGCGGCTCGTGGACCTCGATGAACTCACCGTGCGGCAGGCGCTTGATGATGCCGGTCTCGCGACCGTGCAGGATCTTGTCCCTGTCGCGGCGCTGGAGGCCGAGGCAGATGCGCTTGGTGATGATGAACGCGATGACCGGGGCCACGAAGAACGCGATCCGGACGAACCAGGTGATGGCGTTGATCGACAGGTGGAAGTGGGTCGCCCAGAGGTCGTTTCCACCACCGATCAGCAGGACCATGTACCAGGTGATCCACGCGACGCCGAAGGCCGTACGGGTCGGGGCGTTGCGCGGGCGGTCCAGGATGTGGTGCTCGCGCTTGTCGCCGGTGACCCAGGACTCGATGAACGGGTAGACCGCGATCGCGACCAGGACCAGCGGGAAGATCACCAGCGGGATGAACACGCCCAGGACGAGCGTGTGACCCCAGAAGTTGATCTCCCAGCCCGGCATCACACGGATCAGACCCTCGGAGAAGCCCATGTACCAGTCGGGCTGGGCGCCGGTCGACACCTGGTCCGGACGGTAGGGACCCATCGTCCAGATCGGGTTGATCGTGGCGATCGCCGAGATGATCGCGATGACACCGAAGACCAGGAAGAAGAAGCCTCCGGCCTTGGCCATGTACACGGGCAGCAGCGGCATGCCGACGACGTTGTTGTTCGTCTTCCCGGGGCCCGCGAACTGCGTGTGCTTGTGGTAGAAGACCAGGATCAGGTGCGCCACCATCAGGCCGAGCATGATGCCGGGCAGCAGCAGCACGTGCACCGAGTAGAACCGGGCCACGAAGTCGCCGCCGGGGAACTCCCCGCCGAAGAGGAAGAACGACAGGTACGTGCCGACGATCGGCACGGACAGGACCGCGCCCTCCATGAAGCGGACACCGGTGCCGGAGAGCAGGTCGTCCGGGAGCGAGTAGCCGGTGAAGCCGGTGAACATGCCCAGGACGAACAGCAGGAAGCCGAACAGCCAGTTGATCTCACGCGGCTTGCGGAACGCGCCGGTGAAGAACACGCGCATCATGTGCACGAACATGCCGGCGAGGAAGACCAACGCGGCCCAGTGGTGGATCTGCCGGATCAGCAGACCACCGCGCACCTCGAACGAGATGTGCATGGTCGAGTTGAACGCCTCGGACATCAGCTGGCCCTGCAGCGGGACGTACGGGCCGTGGTACTCCACCTCGTTCATCGACGGGTGGAAGAACAACGTCAGGTACACACCCGTGAGGATGATGATGATGAAGCTGTACAGGCACACTTCGCCCAACATGAACGACCAGTGGTCGGGGAAGATCTTGCGCATGTTGGCCTTGGCCAGGGAGTAGATCCCGAGCCGGCCGTCGGCCCAGTCGGCGACGCGCTCGCCGGCCGGTGCCTTCCCGCGCTTGTCGCGCGCCTCGGTGGTGGTTGCAGTGCTCATCCGCGCTCCCAGAAGGCAGGACCGACGGGCTCTTCGAAGTCGCTCACGGCTTCGAGGTAGCCGTCTTCGCCGACGGTGATCCGCAGCTGCGGCAGGGCGTGACCCGCGGGGCCGAAGATCACCCGGCCGGCGTCGGCGAGGTCGAAGGTGGACTGGTGGCAGGGGCAGAGCACGTGGTGCGTCTGCTGCTCGTACAGGGAGATCGGGCAACCGACGTGGGTGCAGATCTTCGAGTACGCCAGGATGCCCTCGTGCGACCACTCCAGTGAACGCCTGTCCTTGATGTTGTCCGGCTGGATCCGGACGATCATCAGGGCGTCCTTGGCGATGTTCTTCTGGAAGTCGTGGTCGTGCTCGTCCAGGCCGTCCGGCATGGCGAAGGTCAGCGACCCGACCGCGACGTCCGCCGGACGCAGCGGCTCACCCGTGTTCATGTTGACGAGCTTCTTGCCCTTGGCCCACGTGGTGTGCCGCAGCTTGGTGCCGGGCAGCGGACCGAGGTCGCGCAGCAGCACGACACCGGAGAGCGGGACCATCGCCATCGCGCCGAGCATCGTGTTGCGCACCAGCTTGCGCCGGCCGATGCCCGACTCGGCGGCACCCTGCTTGAAGTCCGCGTGGACCTTCGCGCGGACCTCGGGCGATGCCTCGATCGGGTGACGCTCGTCGGCGACCTCCACGTCGGACATCAGGGTGCGGGCCCAGTGGACCGCGCCCGCGCCGATGCAGAACAGGGCCAGGCCCAGGGTGCCGCCCAGCGCGAAGTTCAGCGCGCTGATGTGCCCGATCGGCCAGACGTAGATCGACCGGTCGACGGGGATCGCGACGTACGAGGCGATGAACGCGATCGTGGCCAGCATCGACACCGTGAACAGCAGGGCGACCGTGCGCTCGGACCGCTTGGCGGCCCGCTCGTCGATGTCCTGGATCCGGTGCTCGTGGGGCGGGAGGCCGGGGTCCGCGAAGGGGTTCTCCTCGTCCGCGACCTTCACCGCGCCGTGCTCCTGCTCGCTCAGTCCGGCGGACTGCTCGGCGCGCACGTTCTCTTCTGGAATCTCTTGGCTACTCATGACTTCTTGGCCTTTGCGGTCCGAGCGGCGACCCACACGGCGACGGCGATCAGCGTGCCGAGTCCGAAGACCCAGCCGAAGAGGCCCTCGCTGACGGGACCGAGTCCGCCGAGGCTGAGGCCACCGGGCTCCACGGTGTCGTCGCTGTTGACCGCTTCGAGGTACGCGATGATGTCCTTCTTGTTCTCTTCCGTCAGCGTCGTGTCGGGGAAGGACGGCATGTTCTGCGGGCCGGTCTGCATGGCCTCGTAGATGTGCTTCGGGTCGACACCCTCAAGGCTCGGCGCGTACTTGCCCTCGGACAGCGCACCGCCCTTGCCGGTGAAGTTGTGGCACTGGGCACAGTTGGTGCGGAACAGCTCGCCGCCCTCGGCGATGTCGGCGCCTTCGGGGTTGTACGCGTTCTCGGTCGGGATCTCGGGACCGGCGCCCAGCGACGCGATGTACGCCGCGAGCTGGTCGATCTCGGCCTGCGAGTAGATGTTCTTCTTCTTCGGGACCTGCGCGCCGGGCTGCTGCGCCGGCATACGGCCCGTGCCGACCTGGAAGTCGACGGCCGCCGCGCCCACGCCCACCAGGCTCGGCCCGTCGGAGGTGCCCTGACCGCCGGTGCCGTGGCAGCTCGCGCAGCCGACGGCATAGAGCTTCTTGCCCTCCTCGATGGTGAGGGTCTGCGCGGTTTCTTCGGCCACCGCCTTGTCCGCGGGCGCCAAGGCGGTGTACAGCCCCGCGCAGGCCGCCAGCGCGATGAATAGGACGACGACCGCCGCCAGCGGATGGCGTCGTCGTGCGGAGAGCTTTTTCACGGATTACCCCGGTGTCAGGATCTTCTGCGTCGGTGCTTCTGGAAGGGTCGTTCTCGGGATCGAGGCGGGCGTACGGTCCGCCCGGCTCGTCCGCCCGATTACTTGATCATGTAGATCGTGGCGAAGAGGCCGATCCAGACGACATCGACGAAGTGCCAGTAGTAGGACACGACGATGGCCGCGGTCGCCTGCTCGTGGGTGAACCTCTTGGCCGCGTAGGTGCGCCCGAGGACCAGCAGGAAGGCGATGAGGCCGCCCGTCACGTGCAGGCCGTGGAAGCCGGTGGTCAGGTAGAAGACCGAGCCGTACGGGTCGGACGAGAGCGACAGGCCCTCGTGCTTGACCAGCTCGGTGTACTCGAAGACCTGACCGCCGATGAAGATCGCACCCATCACGAACGTGACGATGAACCACATCCGGAGCTTCTTCACGTCCCCGCGCTCGGCGGCGAACACGCCGAGCTGGCAGGTCAGGGAGGAGAGCACCAGGATGGTGGTGTTGGTCGCCGAGAACGGGAAGTTCAGGGTGTCGGCCTTCTCGGCCCAGAACGTCGGACCAGTCACCGATCGCAGGGTGAAGTACATCGCGAAGAGGGCCGCGAAGAACATCAGCTCGGAACTCAGCCAGATGATGGTTCCGACGCTGGTGAGGTTCGGCCGGTTGACCGACGGGTGCGCGTGCCCGGTATCTACTGTCGTTGCTGTCGCCACGACCGACATTATGTCGGTCGCTTATCCCGCCCTCACTCCGGGGGGTGCCGTTCGGAGTGTTGCTCCCTTCCGTACCGGTGCTGACGTGGTGTTCAAGGGAGTAGCATCCGCGCATCGGTCCTTGTCCGTACGACGTCTGAATCTTCTGCGTAACGGAGGAACAATGCGCCCGACCGCCACGGTGCTGGTGTACAGCGACGACTCCAACACCCGTGAACAAGTGCGGCTGGCGACCGGCCGCCGCCCCGCTCCGGACGTGCCCGTCGTGGAGTTCGTCGAGTGCGCGACCCCCGCGGCCGTCGTGAAGGAGCTGGACAAGGGCGGTATCGACGTCTGTGTCCTCGACGGTGAGGCCGTGCCCATGGGGGGCATGGGGCTGTGCCGGCAGATCAAGGACGAGATCTTCGAGTGCCCGCCGGTGCTGCTGCTGATCGGCCGGCCGCAGGACGCGTGGCTGGCGACGTGGAGCCGCGCGGACGGCGCGGTGACACTGCCGGTGGACCCGGTGGAGTTCGCCTCGGCGCTGGCCTCCCTGCTGCGCGGGAAGCGGGCGCTGAGCGCTTAGGGCCTGTCGCCTCCGCGCCCCTGAGGGGGCGCGGCCCCGGCGTCACGCCGACTGGGGGCGCAGGCGGGCCTGGAGTTCGGAGCGGGGGGCCTGCTTGGTGCCGGCCGTCAGGGCGCTGCCCTCGCGCCACTTCTGCCAGTCGAGGTTCCAGTCGCCGAAGCCGTTGCCGAAGGGGGCCATCATGTCGCCGGCGGAGTTGATCACCTTGACGATGTCGCCCTCGTTGATCGTGTCGTAGAACCACTCGGCGTTGGCGTTGCTCATGCCGGTGCAGCCGTGGCTGACGTTGGCGTAGCCCTGGGAGCCGGTGGACCAGGGGGCGGCGTGGACGTACTCGCCGCTGTTGGTGACCCTGACGGAGTTGTGGACGACCAGGTCGTAGAAGTCCGACGCGCCTATGCTGGCGCTGGTCATGCGAACGGTGCCCTCCTTGGCCAGGACGACCTTGACGCCGTTGCGGGTGTCGTAGCCGGGCATCCCGGTGGTGACCGGGATCTCCTTGATCACCTTGTCGTTCTTGTAGACGGTCATCCGGTGCGCGGCGGCGTCCGTGATGGCGATGATCTTGTCGCCGGTGGTGAGGGTCAGGGGTTCGGCCTTGCCGCCCCAGAGCCGGTCGCCGATCTTTATGCCCTCCAGGTTGCTGCGGACCTTGATCGTGGCGCCCGCGGGCCAGTACTCCTTGGGCCGGTAGTGGAGCTTCTTGTCGTCCACCCAGTGCCAGGCGCCCTCCGCGGCGGGGGTGGACTCCACCTTGAGCGCGCGTTCGACGACTGCCCTGGCCGCCTTGTCCTTGACCGCCCTGTTCAGCTCCGCGGTGACGGGCTGGCCGACGCCGTACTTGCCGCCCTTGGGCCCGAAGGTGACGGTCAGGCGCTTCTTGGCGAGCGGCCGGCCGGTGTCGAAGGTCCGCTCCTCGCGGCCGGGGGCGCCGTCGTCGTCCTCGGTGCTCACCCGGACGGTGTAGCGGGCGTTGGCGGCGAGCGGCGAGGTGGAGTGCCAGCGGCTGCCGTCGGCGGAGAGTTCGCCCGCCACATAGCGTCCTGCGGCGTCCACGGCGGTGACGTCGGTGATGCGTCCGTCGTCCTCGGCGGTGACTTCCAGGGGCTTGTCCGGGTCGGCCTTCTCGCCGTCGCCGGAGGGGGTGTTGAAGGAGACCTGGTCGGCCGCGTCGTACGGCTTGCCCGAGAGCGGGTGCCCGCCGGAACCGCAGGCGGTGACGCCCGCTCCCAGCGAGACGACCAGCAGGACGCAGCTGACGACCGTGCGGTTTCGCGGTGTAGTGCTCATGGCTTCAACGTAGGAACGGGCGTCGGGCGCGGCGCGCCGGGTGGGCCGAGTGAGGGACGTCCGGTGTGGCAAAAGGGGGAAGCCCGGACCTCCTGTCGGAGTGTCCGGGCTTCCGCCGCTCAGCGCGTGTTACTGGTTCTGGTTCTCTCCGCGGTAGTACTCGAAGACCCAGCCCCACAGACCCACCAGGATGACGGGCAGGGAGAAGTACAGCAGCCACCAGCCGAAGACGACGCCCAGGAACGCGAGCGCGCCGCCGATGCCGAGGGAGAGCGGCTGCCAGCTGTGCGGGCTGAAGAAGCCCAGCTCGCCCGCGTCGTCCGCGACGTCGGCCTCCTTGTTGTCCTGCGCGCCCACGTCGACCCGCCGGGCCGTGAAGGCCAGGTAGTAGCCGACCATGATGCACAGGCCGAAGGCCAGGAAGAGCGCCGTGGTACCGGCCGGCTCCTTCGACCACACGCCATAGACGATCGCCATGGCGAGGACGAAGACGCTCAGCCAGATGAACATCTTGCCCTGGATCTTCACTTGCCGGCCTCCTTGCCGCTGCCGCTGCCCGCGAGCTCGTTGGCGCGGGGAGCGCCGTGCGCGAGCTGCTCGAGCGCGGCGATCTCCGGGTGGTGCAGGTCGAACGCCGGGGATTCACTGCGGATCCGCGGCAGGGTGAGGAAGTTGTGCCGCGGCGGCGGGCAGGAGGTCGCCCACTCCAGGGAGCGGCCGTAGCCCCAGGGGTCGTCGACCTCGACCTTCTTGCCGTACTTCGCCGTCTTCCACACGTTGTAGAAGAACGGCAGGATCGACAGGCCGAGCACGAAGGAGCTGATCGTCGAGATCGTGTTCAGGGCGGTGAAGCCGTCGGCCGCCAGATAGTCGGCGTAACGACGCGGCATGCCCTCGGCGCCCAGCCAGTGCTGGACGAGGAACGTGCCGTGGAAGCCGATGAACAGCGTCCAGAACGTGATCTTGCCGAGGCGCTCGTCGAGCATCTTGCCCGTCCACTTCGGCCACCAGAAGTGGAAGCCGGAGAACATCGCGAAGACGACGGTGCCGAACACCACGTAGTGGAAGTGCGCCACCACGAAGTACGAGTCGGAGACGTGGAAGTCCATCGGGGGCGAGGCCAGGATGACACCGGTCAGACCACCGAAGGTGAAGGTGATCAGGAAGCCGGTCGCCCACAGCATCGGGGTCTCGAAGGACAGCGAGCCCTTCCACATCGTGCCGATCCAGTTGAAGAACTTCACGCCGGTCGGTACGGCGATGAGGAACGTCATGAAGGAGAAGAACGGCAGGAGCACGCCGCCGGTGACGTACATGTGGTGCGCCCACACGGTGACCGAGAGGCCGGCGATCGCGATGGTCGCGCCGATCAGGCCCATGTAGCCGAACATCGGCTTGCGGGAGAAGACCGGGATGACCTCGGAGATGATGCCGAAGAACGGCAGGGCGATGATGTACACCTCTGGGTGGCCGAAGAACCAGAAGAGGTGCTGCCAGAGCAGTGCGCCGCCGTTGGCCGGGTCGAAGACGTGGGCCCCGAACTTGCGGTCCGCCTCCAGGGCGAACAGCGCGGCCGCGAGGACCGGGAAGGCGAGCAGGACCAGGACACCGGTCAGCAGCACGTTCCAGGTGAAGATCGGCATGCGGAACATGGTCATGCCCGGTGCGCGCATGCAGATGATCGTGGTGATGAAGTTGACCGAGCCGAGGATCGTGCCGAAGCCGGAGAAGGCCAGACCCATGATCCACATGTCGGCGCCGACACCCGGGCTGCGGACCGCGTCCGACAGCGGGGAGTAGGCGAACCAGCCGAAGTCGGCCGCACCCTGCGGGGTGAGGAAGCCGGCCACCGCGATCAGCGAGCCGAAGAGGTACAGCCAGTACGCGAACATGTTCAGCCGCGGGAACGCCACGTCGGGCGCGCCGATCTGCAGCGGCATGATCCAGTTGGCGAATCCGGCGAAGAGCGGCGTCGCGAACATCAGCAGCATGATCGTGCCGTGCATCGTGAACGCCTGGTTGAACTGCTCGTTCGACATGATCTGCGTGCCCGGGCGGGCGAGCTCGGCGCGCATGAAGAGCGCCATGACGCCGCCGATGCAGAAGAACGCGAACGACGTGACCAGGTAGAGCGTGCCGATCGTCTTGTGGTCGGTGGTCGTCAGCCACTTGACGACGACCTCGCCGCGGCGCTGGCGCCGGACGGGCAGCTCGTCCTCGTAGTGGGACCCCGCCGCCGCGGCACCCTGGGGATCGTTGAGGATGCTCACAGTACGTTCGTCTCCCGGTTCTTCTCGTGCTTCGACTGCTCAATACCGGCCGGGACGTAACCGGTCTGACCCTTCTCCGCGAGCTCCTTGAGGTGCTGCTCGTAGCGCTCGGGAGAGACGACCTTGACGTTGAAGAGCATCCGGGAGTGGTCCACACCGCACAGCTCGGCGCACTTGCCCAGGAAGGTGCCCTCCTGGTTGGGAGTCACCTGGAAGGCGTTGGTGTGGCCCGGGATGACGTCCTGCTTCATGAGGAACGGCACCACCCAGAAGGAGTGGATGACGTCACGCGAGGTGAGGACGAAGCGGACCGTCTTGCCCTTGGGGAGCCAGAGGGTCGGGCCGGGGTTGCCGGTCTGCGGGTTCTTGTCACCGGGGATGCCGCAGGTGTAGACGCCGCCGGCGTTGGCCGGGAAGTCCTTCTTGTACCGGTCCGGGATCGCGGCGAGGTTCTCGTCCTTGGCCGCGTCGCCGGTGGAACCGTCGACGTTCTCGATGTAGTTGAAGCACCAGCTCCACTGGAAGCCGACCACGTTGACCGTGACGTCGGGCTTCTTGGAGGTGTCGAGGAGCTTCGACTCGTCGCGGGCGGTGAAGTAGAACAGCACCGAGACGATGATCAGCGGAACGACCGTGTACAGCGCCTCGATGGGCATGTTGTACCGGGTCTGTGGGGGAACCTCGACCTTGGTGCGGCTGCGCCGGTGGAAGAAAGCACTCCACAGGATCAGGCCCCAGACCAGTACGCCCGTGGCGAGCGCGGCCGCCCAGGAACCCTGCCACAGGGAGAGGATCCGCGGAGCCTCTTCCGTGGTCGGGGTGGGCATACCAAGGCGAGGGAAGTCCTTGTATGTGCAACCGGTGGCGGTCGCCAGGACCAGGCCCGCAGTCAGTGCCTGCAGCAGCTTCCGCCGCATCGGGCGCCGCGGCGAGCGGTCGGAGCCGTTGGGACTCACGTAGCGCCTTCCCGAGAGTCTCGCCCGCGCAGGTCAGGCTGCGGCCTTCTCGCTGGTCGGTCGCCGCCCTGCGACGGGCAGGGGTTTGGATGTTTATGCGGACCAAACCCTACTGGACGCGATTTGGGGTCGCGCGGGGAGGGGGTCCCAACTCGCCGGGGGTCACTTGGAGCGGCTACCTGGGGTGTCGGGTGCGCCTCATAGCTCGGGAGTTCGGGCGGTTTGGCGGGTGCGCGCGGGTTGCGGTCGTTCGCGCAGTTCCCCGCGCCCCTGTTCCGCTCGCCCGAGGCTTTAGCGTTGACCTGTGGCGTACTTCGACTCTGCATCCTCCGCCCCCCTCCATCCGGTGGCCCGGCAGGCGCTGTTGGCCTCCCTGGACGAGGGGTGGGCCGATCCCGCCCGTCTCTACCGGGAGGGGCGGCGGGCCCGGATGCTGCTGGACGCCGCCCGGGAGGCGGCGGCCGAGGCGGTGGGGTGCCGGGCCGACGAGCTGGTGTTCACCTCGTCGGGTACGCGGGCGGTGCACTCCGGGGTGGCCGGGGTGCTGGCGGGGCGGCGGCGCGCGGGACGCCACCTGATCGTGTCGTCCGTCGAACACTCTTCTGTGCTGCACGCGGCGGAGGTCCACGAGACCGCCGGCGGGACGGTCGCCCGGGTCACGGTGGCACGGTCGGGTGCGGTCTCCGCGTCCTCGTACGCCGAGGCCCTGCGCCCCGACACCGCGCTGGCCTGTCTGCAGTCCGCCAACCACGAGGTGGGGACGGAGCAGCCGGTGGCCGAGGTCGCGGCGGTGTGCCGGGAGGCCGGGGTACCGCTGCTGGTGGACGCCGCGCAGTCGCTGGGGTGGGGCCGGGTCGACGGGGACTGGTCGGTTCTGACCGGGAGTGCCCATAAATGGGGCGGTCCGTCCGGGGTGGGGCTGCTTGTCGTACGGAAGGGTGTGCGGTTCGCCTCCCAAGGACCCGCCGACGAGCGGGAGTCGGGGCGGGCCGCCGGGTTCGAGAACATCCCGGCGATCGTGGCGGCGACCGCGTCGCTGCGGGCGGTGCGGGCGGAGGCCGCCGCGGAAGCCGTACGGCTGCGGGAGTTGACGGAGCGGATCCGGACCCGGGTGCCGTCGCTGGTGCCGGACGTCGAGGTGGTCGGGCATCCGGTGCGCAGGCTGCCCGGTGTCGTCACCTTCTCCTGTCTCTATGTCGACGGCGAGACCTTGCTGCACGAGCTGGACCGCGAGGGGTTCTCCGTGTCCTCCGGGTCGTCCTGCACCAGCAGCACGCTGACGCCCAGCCATGTGCTGCGCGCCATGGGGGTGCTGAGCGAGGGGAACGTACGGGTGTCGCTGCCGCCGGGCACCGCGGAGGAGGACGTCGAGCGGTTCCTGGCGGTGCTGCCGGGGGCGGTCGCGACCGTGCGGGAGAAGTTGGGCGCGCCGGCCCCGGCCGCCGTGGTGCGCGAGGACGCCCTCGTCGTGGACGCCGTCGGCAAGCGGTGCCCGATCCCCGTCATCGAGCTGGCGAAGGTGATCGCGGACGTCCCGCTCGGCGGCACGGTCCGCGTCCTCTCCGACGACGAGGCGGCCCGTCTGGACATCCCGGCGTGGTGCGAGATGCGGGGCCAGGAGTACGTCGGAGAGGAAGCGGCGGAGCGGGGCTCGGCCTATGTGGTACGCAGGGTGAGCTGAGCCGTCAGCCGAGGTGGGCCTGCACCTCGGCGGCCGCCTCGTCCCCGTACGCCTTGGTGAACCGCTCCATGAAGTGCGCCCGGCGCAGCTGGTACTCCTGGGTGCCCACGGTCTCGATGACCAGCGTGGCGAGCATGCAGCCGACCTGGGCCGCGCGCTCCAGGGAGACGCCCCAGGCGAGCCCGGAGAGGAAACCGGCGCGGAACGCGTCGCCGACGCCGGTGGGGTCGGCCTTGCGCTCCTCGTCGGGGCAGCCGACCTCGATCGGGTCGTGGCCGACGCGCTCGATGCGGACGCCCTGCGCGCCGAGGGTGGTCACCCGGTGGCCGACCCGGCTGAGGATCTCCTCGTCCGACCAGCCGGTCTTGGACTCGATGAGGCCCTTCTCGTACGCGTTGGAGAAGAGGTAGGTGGCGCCGTCCAGCAGTATCCGGATCTCCTCGCCCTCCATGCGGGCGATCTGCTGGGAGAAGTCGGCGGCGAAGGGGATGCCCCGCGAACGGCACTCCTCGGTGTGGCGGAGCATCGCCTCGGGGTCGTCGGCGCCGATCAGGACCAGGTCGAGGCCGCCGACGCGGTCGGCGACGGTCTTCAGCTCGATGAGGCGGGCCTCGCTCATGGCTCCGGTGTAGAAGGAGCCGATCTGGTTGTGGTCGGCGTCGGTGGTGCAGACGAAGCGGGCGGTGTGCAGCGTCTCGGAGATCCGCACGGAGGCCGTGTCGACGCCGTGCCGGTCGAGCCACGCGCGGTAGTCGTCGAAGTCGGAGCCGGCCGCGCCGACGAGGATCGGCTTCGTGCCGAGTTGTCCCATGCCGAACGCGATGTTCGCGCCGACACCGCCCCGGCGGACGTCGAGCTGGTCGACGAGGAAGGAGAGGGAGACCGTGTGCAGCTGGTCCGCGACGAACTGGTCGGCGAAGCGGCCCGGGAAGGTCATCAGATGGTCGGTGGCGATGGAGCCGGAGACTGCGATACGCACGGCGAGGACACGCTCCTGCGGAGGGAGAGGCGATTGACAGTTCACGCTACCGGGTCGTCCGGGGTCTCAGAAGCAGGCAAAACTACCCGATAGTAGGTCTTTCTTCGTGGGGTTCCCGATGCGTACGGTGCCGATATGACGAACCCCAAGATCCACGGCACCGCCCCGTTCGACCCGGACGGCGGCCTCGCGGCGCTCCGCGGCGACTGCGCCCGGATGGCTCCGCACTGGGCGGCCCCGGCGAAGGTCAGTACGGCTCCGGTGCCCCCTTCGCTCATCCACGGGGTGACGGTCCCCGCGACCTCGGCGCGGCTGGTGGACGCGATGTCCGACTACGGCGACTGAGAGCTCCGAACAAAAGGGGAGTCCGATCAGCTCGCGGCGTCTGGTGCGTGCGATCGCAAGGCGCCGGAAGCTCCTCGTAGCGGAGCTACTAGGAGCTTTCGGCAACGCGGCGAGCGTGCGTGCCAGGCGTCGCGAGCCGGGCTCCCCTTTTGTTCGGAGCTCTGAGGGGTCCGCCGCGCGCCCGCGCCGCCGAGAGGGAACCATCGGCTCCTCCGCCGCGTCCCATCGCTGTCCCCCGTATGGGGGAGGCGGTGTACGACCAGCCGAAGGAGCGATGCGGTGAACGCCGAGCGACCCGACCACCCCGAGAACCCGGACGAGGGCACCCCGCCCGACGCCACCGAGGAGCTCAGGGCTGCCGGGGACCGGGCCGAAGAGGCCACGGAGGCCGGCACGGCCGACGCGGGCGCCGGCGGCGAGGAGCCTCGGGCCACCGAGGCCGAGACCGCCAACGCCGAAGTCGACGAGACCGAGGCCGTCGGGAGTGGGCAGGCCGAGGTCGCCGAGGCCGAGCGCACGGACCGGGCCGGGCGGCGGTCGCGTGTGGTCGTGGCCTCCGTGGCCGCGGCGGTGCTGCTGGTCGGCGGTGGCGGGGCGTTTCTCGCGGCGACCACGTCCGGTGGGTCCGGCGACGGCGCCGGGCGCTCGGCCGGGGCCGACGGCACTCCCCCTCCGCTGGCGCTCGACGGCTACGGCGGCGGCGGTTCGCCCGGCATCGCCCCCGGTGAGCCTGACCCCCACGGGGTGACGTACCGGGCGGACGGCAAGCTGCCCGACGGCCCGAAGTCGGCCCCCGTGTACACGGTCGGGGGCCGGGTGACGGCGGCCGAGGTGGCGCGGCTCGCGAAGGCGCTGGGCGTCGAGGGCGAGCCGAGGACCGAGGGCGAGAGCTGGCGGGTCGGCACCACGGGCGACGGATCCGGCCCGATTCTGCACGTCGGCAGGCAGGCGCCGGGAGCGTGGACGTTCAGCAGGTTCACGCCGGGCACCGACAACTGCCGGAAGGTCGACGTCTGTGCCGCCCAGCCCCCGGCCGACGGCGCCGACCCGGTGAGCGAGGCGGCGGCGCGGAAGGCGGCGGTGCCGGTCCTCAAGGCCGTCGGCCAGGACGACGCCAAGCTCGACGTCTCCCAGCTCCTCGGCGCCGTCCGCGTGGTGAACGCCGATCCCGAGGTCGGCGGGCTGCCCACGTACGGCTGGGCGACCAGCCTCCAGGTGGGCGCCGACGGCACGGTGGTCGGCGGCAGCGGCAACGTCAAGGCGCCCGTGAAGGGCGACACGTACCCGGTGGTCGGCGCGGAGCGGGCACTGGAGCTGCTGAACGACTCGGGACAGGGCGTCGGTCCCGCCCGTGAGGACGTCGCGCCGTCGCCGTCGACGCCGCGGAGGCCCGCGCCGGTGCCGGTCGAGGACGCGGTGTTCGGGCTGGCCTCCCACCAGGTCGACGGCCGGCCGGCGCTGGTGCCGTCCTGGCTGTTCGAGGTGCGGCCGCGGAAGGCCGCGGACAGCTTCACGGTGACGCACCCGGCGGTCGACCCGAAGTACCTGGTCGCGCCGGAGCCGGAGGAGGAGCCGTCCGAGGGGCCCGAGGACCCGAACGTGCCGGGTGACCGGCCGCCGGCCGACCCGGGGTCGCGGAACGTCCAGGTGCAGGGCTACACGGTCGACGGCAGGGAGCTGACCGTCAGCTTCTGGGGCGGGGTGTGCAGTGACTACGCGGCCACCGCGACCGAGGAGTCGGGCGAGGTGAGGGTCACGGTGACCGACACGCCCCATACCGGCAAGGTCTGCGTCATGATCGCCAAGGCGATGGAGCGGACGATACGGCTGGACGAGCCGCTGGGCGGCCGCGAGGTGGTCGGGCCGGACGGCAAGGAGATCCCCGAGGGCGGGATCGAGGAGCTGGAGCCGCGGTAGGACAGGCCCGGCCGAGCCGCGAGCGGACACACGAAGGCGGCGTCCCCGTCACCGGGGACGCCGCCTTCGTCGTGCTCGTCCTGTCACGCCGTACGGCGCGCGGGCGGCTCAGCTGAAGGAGTCGCCGCAGGCGCAGGAGCCGGTCGCGTTCGGGTTGTCGATGGTGAAGCCCTGCTTCTCGATGGTGTCGACGAAGTCGATGGTGGCGCCGCCCAGGTAAGGGGCGCTCATACGGTCGGTGGTGACCTTCACGCCGTCGAAGTCCTTGACCACGTCGCCGTCGAGCGAACGCTCGTCGAAGAAGAGCTGGTAGCGCAGGCCGGAGCAGCCGCCGGGCTGGACGGCGACGCGCAGCGACAGGTCGTCACGGCCTTCCTGGTCGAGCAGGGCCTTGACCTTGGCCGCGGCGGCGTCGGTCAGGATGATGCCGTCGGTGACGGTGGTGGTCTCGTCCGATACGGACATCTACATCTCTCCCGGGTTGTACGGAGACTGCTTGCCGACGAGTGCAACCGCCGGGGTCCCGGATTCATTCCGGGGCGAGCGGATTTCCACCGCGTCTTTCTTCATGCTCGCACATGGCCCGCACGGTGGGCACCGGCCGCCGCGGGGCCGTCCGGTCCGGCCGCCGGGATTCATGTCACATCGACGCTATGGCCATCGTCAAAGTGACGTGAAGCGGTTATGATAGATAGCGTCATTTCGACGAAAAGGCTAGCCCGTCATCCCGCCGGCTCCGCTCGGGCCGGCGAGCCGCAGAACAGAAAGGGTGCGTGTCGTGACCACCGCCCAGACCCCGGAGCTCGACGTACAGCCGACGCCCCTCGCCCTGCTGCTGCTCGGCCGCGAGGCCGACCCGAGGAGCGAGCGCGGAGTCGACTGCCCCGGCGACCTCCCCTCCCCGTCCGACCCCGACCTGGTGGAGCGTGCCCGGGCGGCCAAGGCGAAGCTCGGCGACAAGGTCTTCGTGCTCGGCCACCACTACCAGCGCGACGAGGTCATCCAGTTCGCGGACGTCACGGGCGACTCCTTCAAGCTGGCCCGGGACGCGGCGGCGCGGCCCGAGGCCGAGTACATCGTGTTCTGCGGTGTCCACTTCATGGCCGAGTCGGCGGACATCCTGACCTCCGACGACCAGAAGGTGGTCCTGCCCGACCTCGCCGCCGGGTGCTCGATGGCCGACATGGCCACCGCCGAGCAGGTCGCGGAGTGCTGGGACGTGCTGACCGAGGCGGGGATAGCCGAGCAGGTCGTGCCGGTGTCGTACATGAACTCCTCCGCCGACATCAAGGCGTTCACGGGCAAGCACGGCGGCCTCATCTGCACCTCGTCGAACGCGAAGCGGGCCCTGGACTGGGCCTTCGAGCAGGGTGAGAAGGTCCTGTTCCTGCCCGACCAGCACCTGGGCCGCAACACGGCGGTGCGGGACATGGGCATGTCGCTGGAGGACTGTGTCGTCTACAACCCGCACAAGCCGGGCGGCGGCCTCACGGCCGAGCAGCTGCGGGCCGCGAAGATGATCCTGTGGCGGGGCCACTGCTCGGTGCACGGCCGCTTCAGCCTGGACTCCGTGAACGACGTACGGGCCCGCATCCCCGGCGTCAACGTCCTCGTCCACCCCGAGTGCAAGCACGAGGTCGTGGCGGCGGCGGACTACGTCGGGTCGACCGAGTACATCATCAAGGCGCTGGAGGCGGCCCCCGCCGGATCCAAGTGGGCCATCGGCACCGAGCTGAACCTCGTCCGGCGGCTGGCGAACCGTTTCGCGCCGGAGGGCAAGGAGGTCGTCTTCCTCGACAGGACGGTCTGCTTCTGCTCGACGATGAACCGCATCGACCTGCCCCACCTGGTGTGGACGCTGGAGTCGCTGGCCGAGGGCAACCTCGTCAACCGGATCGAGGTCGACAAGGAGACCGAGGCGTTCGCGAAGCTGGCGCTGGAGCGGATGCTGGCGCTGCCGTAGCCCGCGCGGGCCGCGCGCTCACCCCGAGACGGGCCTCGGTTTCCGCTCGGGGTGGGCCGGGTCCAGTGAGCAGAGGGTGCCGTCGGAGATCGCCACGACCAGCGCGCCCTCGTAGAGCATGGCCCGCTGCCGGAACGAGCCGAGGTAGGCGGGCGCCGTCCGGGGCAGGGTCTCCCACAGCAGGCGGCCCCTGCGCTCGTCGAGGGCCGCGATCCGGCCGCTGGAGCTCACCAGGTAGACGGTGCCCGTGCGCCGGTCGTACACCGGGGTGCCCGGCTGCTCCAGGCTGGTCCTGACCCGCCACAGCCGCTTGCCCGTCCGCGGCGACACGGCGGTGACCCGGCCGCTGGACTCGGTGAACAGCACCTTCCGGTCGGCCATCGTCGGCCTTCCCGTGTACAGCCCGGGCAGCTTGGTGGTGGTACGGGCCCCGCTGTCCGGGTCGACGAGCACGAACGAGGTGAACCCGCTGTCGATCGAGGTGTCGGGGTCCCGTTCCAGTGCCAGGGCCACCCGCTCGTCGTACTCCCCGAGGAGGGTGGCGTCGAGCGGGACCTCCTGCTGCCGGGCCGATCCGTCGGTCGTGTCCACGGACACGAGCAGCGCGTGCCCGATCGCGGTCCGCGCCGCCCGCGTGTTCGGGACGCAGTACGCGTACAGCCGCGTGGCCGCCGTCCTGGTCGGGTCGCAGTTGTGGTCGGCGGGGAACTCCACCGTCCAGCGCGCGGCACCGGTGCGCGGCGCCCGGGCCGTCGCCGTGCGGCCGCCGACTTCCGGGGCTAGGACGAGGTCGCCGGCGAGCCCGAGGGGAAGATCGAAGTTGGTGATCTCACGGGTCCACAGCCGCTTGCCCGTCCCGGCGTCGAGGGCCAGGAGATAGGAGGGGTCCTGGACCGGGGCCCCGGAACTCACGGTCTGGCGCACCAGTACGGTGCCGTCCCGGACACCGAGGACGGTCGAGGAGTATTCGCTGCGCTCCGTGCCCGCCGGGGCGGTGTCGGCGCGCCACACCGTTCTGCCGGTGCGGCCGTCCACCCGGACCGGCAGGATCCCGTCGCCCCCGCAGTGGACGGCGTCTCCCGCGACCACGCACTCGGGGTCGTGGCCCGGCGTGCCGCCGCTCGCCGCCAGCGGCTTGCGGGCGCCGGACGACGCGGTCTCGAACACCGTCGTCTGCCAGGGCTTCCAGCCGTCGGGCGGCGAGCCCCAGCGGGAGATCGGGGACGGCGCGGGGGTCGTCGCCTCACCGCTCTCCGCCCAGCCGGGCACCAGCAGATACGCCGTCAGCCCGAGGACCAGCGCGCCGACGGTCCCGGCCGCCGCCAGCACGGGCCGGCGCCGGAGCCGGCGGCCGGGACGGGTCACCCCGTGGACGTCCACGGCCGGTGTCACGGTCGCCGGCTCCTCCGGGTCCCCCTCGGGCAGGACGGCCGCGAACGCCTCCGCCAGCTCGTCGAGGCCGGGGCGGCCGGCGGGCTCCTTGACGAGGCACCGCTCCAGGACCGCGCGCAGCGGCCGCTCCACCTCCTCCAGCACGGGCTCGTCGTGGATCACGCGGTACGCCGTCAGATAGGGGCTGTCGGCGTCGAAGGGCCCCCGGCCGGTGAGGCTGAACACCAGCAGGCTGCCGAGGGAGAAGACGTCCGAGGCGGGGCCGACCGTGCGGGCATCGGTGAGCTGCTCCGGGGACATGAAGGGCGGGGTGCCGATCATCTGTCCCGTCTCGGTCAGGGTGTGGTTCTCGGCGGCGCGGGAGATGCCGAAGTCGATGACGCGGGGGCCGTCCCCGGCCATCAGGACGTTGGCCGGTTTCAGGTCCCGGTGCACGACGCCGGCCCGGTGGATCTCCCGGAGCGCCTCGACCAGGCCGAGGGCCAGGCGGCGCAGTTCGCCGTCCCGCAGCGGGCCCCGGTCGCGGATCCGCTGGGCGAGCGAGCACCCGGGCACGTACTGGGTGGCCATCCAGGGGCGCACGGCCTCCGGGTCGGCGTCCACTACGGACGCCGTGAAGGCGCCGCTGACCCGGCGCACGGCCTCGATCTCCTGCCGGAACCGGGTGCGGAAGACGGCGTCCTCGGCGTACTGGGCGTGCACCACCTTCACCGCGACCTCGCGGCCGGACCGGGTTCTCGCCCGGTAGACGACGCCCATGCCTCCGGTGCCGAGCCGGTCGACCAGCCGGTAGCCGCCGACCGATTTCGGGTCGTCGCTGTGCAGCGGCACGCCCGCATCCCTCCCCCGTGCGACCTGTGCAGGCCATGAGCCGGCTGTGAAGCCGTGAAGCAGTCGAGCGCCAGGATACGTAACCCGGGACAACGCGGCGGCCGGGCACCGGGCCGTGTCGGTCCGGTGCCCGGCCTGGCCGGTCGCGGGGGTCACACCCCGGCGGTCTCCGTCCGCTCGGAGGGGGAATCCGTCGCGGCGGACGTGGCGCCCGCACGCTTCAGGGCCTTCTTCTTCGCCCGGCGCTCCTTGCGGATCTCGACGATCGTGTAGAGGGTCGGGACCAGCAGGAGGGTGAGCAGCGTCGAGGTGATCAGACCGCCGATCACCACCACGGCGAGCGGCTGGGCGATGAAGCCGCCCTCGCCGGTGATGCCCAGGGCCATGGGCAGCAGGGCGAAGATCGTCGCCAGGGCCGTCATGAGGATGGGGCGCAGGCGGTGGCGGCCGCCCTCGATGACCGCCTCGACGGTGCCGTAGCCCTGTCGCCGGTACTGGTTGATGAGGTCGATCAGCACGATCGCGTTGGTGACCACGATGCCGATCAGCATCAGCATGCCGATCATCGCCGGGACGCCCATCGGGGTGCCGGTGGCGACCAGCAGTCCGATGGCGCCGGTGGCGGCGAACGGGATGGAGACCAGCAGGATCAGCGGCTGGATCAGGGACCGGAAGGTCGCCACCAGCAGCATGAAGACGATCGCGATCGCGGCGAGCATCGCGAGGCCCAGCGAGGCGAACGCCTCGTCCTGGTCCTGGGAGACACCGCCGATGTCGGCGGTGGCGCCCGCGGGGAGCGTCAGTCCGTTCAGCTTGGCGGTGAGGTCCGCGCTGACCGCGCCGGTGTTGTCGCCCTTCGGCTTCGCCGTGATCGTGGCGGCCCGCTGGCCGTCGATCCGGGTCATGGCGACCGGGCCGTCCACCAGCTCGACGTCCGCGATGGCGCCGAGCTTCACCGGGCCGAGCCGCAGGTTCTTCAGCTCCTCCAGCGTGTCGGCGGGCTTGGCCGACTTGATGACGATGTCCCGCTCGGTGTCGCCGAGGATCGCCCGGCCGCTGGTCGTACCGCGGACGGCCTGGGCGACGGCGGCGCCGAGGGTCTGGTCGTCGAAGCCGGCCGCGGCGGCCTTGTCGGTGGCCCGGACCGAGATGCGGGGCACGCTCTGGGAGAGGTCGCTGGTGACGTCGGTGACGTTGTCCAACGACGCGACCGCGTCCCTGACCTGCTCGGACGCCTTGCGCAGGACGTCCGGGTCGGCGGCCTTCACGACGACGCTCAGGTCCTGGCTGCCGAAGCCGTCACCGGCCGCGATGGTCGTCGTGCCGATACCGGAGAGGTCCTTCAGACCGTCCTCGACGCGTTCCTGGACGTCCTCGGCGGTCGCCGAGTCCTCCAGCATCACGCTGTACGAGGCCTGGTTGGAGTCGGTGCCGCCGCCGAAGGCCGCCATGAAGCCGGAGGAGCCGACGGTGACCTGGTAGTCCTTGACTCCCTCGGTGCCGGCGAGCAGCTTCTCGACCTTCTTGGTCTGCTCGTCCGTCGCGGCGAGGCTGGTGCCGGGCTTCAGCTCCTGCTTGATGCTGATGACCTCCTGGTCGCCCGGGTCGAAGAAGTTGGTCTTCAGCAACGGGGCCATGCCGAACGTGCCGAGGAGGACGACCACCGCGATGACCACGCTGGTGAGCCGGCGCCGGGTCGCGAAGCGCAGGACGGGCACGTAGAAGCGCTGGAGGCGGCTCTTCGCCTCCTTCTCCTCGGCTTTGCGGCGCGCCTCGTCGGCGTCCTCGGGCGTGCCCTTCGGGGCGCGCAGGAACCAGTACGACAGGACGGGGACGACCGTCAGCGAGACGAGGAGGGAGGCCAGCAGGGCCGCCGTCACCGTCAGGGAGAAGCTGCCGAACAGCTCGCCGACCATGCCGCCGGTGAGGCCGATCGGGAGGAACACGGCGACCGTCGTCAGGGTGGACGAGGTGACCGCGCCGGCGACCTCGCGGACCGCGTTGAGGATGGCCTCCTGGCGCTCCTCGCCGTAGCCGAGGTGGCGCTTGATGTTCTCCAGGACCACGATCGAGTCGTCGACGACCCGGCCGATGGCGATGGTGAGCGCACCGAGGGTGAGCATGTTCAGGGAGAGGTCGCGGGTCCACAGGACGATCAGGGCGAGGACCACCGACAGCGGGATGGACACGGCCGTGACGAGGGTGGAGCGGATCGACGCGAGAAAGACCAGGATGACGAGGACCGCGAAGAGCAGTCCGAGGGCGCCCTCGGTGGTCAGGCCGTCGATGGACTTGGAGACCGCCGGGCCCTGGTCGCTGACCACGGTGACGGTGGCGTCCGAACCGAGGTCCCGGCGCATGTCGGCCAGCTTGCCCTCGACGGCCTCGGAGATGGCGACGGCGCTGCCGTCGCGGTCCATGGTGACCATGACCGCGAGGCTGGGCTCGCCGTTGGTGCGGGTCAGGGAGTCGGCCTTGGCCTCCTCCTCCTTGACGGTGGCGACGTCGGCGAGGCGCACGGGCTTCTTGCCGCCCTCGCCACGCACCCTGAGGTCCTCGATCTGCTGGAGCGAGGTGTAGCCGCCGCCGACCTGGACGGTGCGGTTGCCGCCGTCCTCGTCGAAGGAGCCCGCGGGCATGGTGACACCGCCGGCCTGGAGGGCCTGGGAGAGGGCCATCGTGGTCAGGCCCGCCTTCGCGAGCTTCGCGTCGTCGGGGGTGACGGTGACCTGGAGGTCGCGTACGCCGTCGACGGTGACCTGGCCGACGCCGTCGATGTCTTCCAGGGTGGGGACGACCGTGCGGTCGATCCGGTCGGCGAGGGCCTGCTGGTCCTGGTCGGAGGTGACGGCGAGGACGACGGTCGGCATGTCGTCCGTCGAGCCGGCGATCACCTGCGGGTCCACGTCGTCCGGGAGCTGTGCGCGGACCCGGTTGACGGCCTGCTGGACATCGGCGACGAGCTGGTCGGTGCCGGGGCCGTAGTCGAAGGACGCCATGATCAGGGCGTTGCCCTCGCTGGCGGTGGACGTGACGCCCGTGATGCCGTCGACGGATTCGAGGCTGTCCTCGACGGGTTCGACGACCTGCTTCTCGACCACGTCCGGGGAGGCGCCCTGGTACGGCGCGAGCACGGACACCATCGGCAGCTCGATGGTGGGCAGCAGTTGCTGTTTGAGCTGGGGTATCGCGATCGCCCCGAAGGCGAGCGCGATGATCGACACCAGACCGACGAGGGCCCGTTGCGCGAGGCTGAACCGAGACAGCCAGGACATGGGTGACCTGATCTCTCTTCTGTGGCAGGAGCGGAGGAGGAGCGCCGATGTGCGCTCACCCCACACCCTGGGCCATGGAGGATCCCGTTCCGTCGCTCCGGAGGTCCATTTCCTTATCCCGCGCATACTCCGGCCGCAGTAGTACGGGTGGAGTTCACTCCACCCTTGGGCGTACCAGGCCCGACTCGTAGGCGAAGACCACCAGTTGGGCCCGGTCGCGGGCGCCGAGCTTGGCCATGGCCCGGTTGACGTGGGTCTTCACCGTCAGCGGGCTCACTTCCAGCCGCTCGGCGATCTCGTCGTTGGACAGGCCCGCGGCGACGTGCACGAGGACCTCGCGCTCCCGGCCGGTCAGGGTGCCGAGCCGTTCGGAGCGGGCGGTGTCGGTCCCGTCGTCCCCGGCCGGGTCGCCGGTCTGCGCGAGGAACCGGGCGATCAGGCCCTTGGTCGCGGACGGCGAGAGCAGCGCGTCCCCGCCGGCGGCGACCCGGATCGCGTTCAGCAGTTCGTCCGGTTCGGCGCCCTTGCCGAGGAAGCCGGAGGCGCCGGCGCGCAGGGACTGCACGACGTAGTCGTCGACCTCGAAGGTGGTGAGGATGACGACCCGGACCTGGTCCAGCTCGGGGTCGGCGCTGATCATGCGGGTGGCGGCGAGACCGTCGGTGCCGGGCATCCGGATGTCCATCAGCACGACGTCGGCCCGCGTCTCCTTGGCCAGCCGTACGGCCTCCGCCCCGTCCGACGCCTCCCCCACGACCCGCATGTCCGGCTCCGAGTCGACGAGCACCCGGAAGGCGCTGCGCAGCAGGGCCTGGTCGTCGGCGAGCAGGACGCGGATGGTCATACGGGGTCCCCCGGTGCGGTTGGTCAGGGTCGCGCGGGCTCTTCCGCGCGGGCCGTGCGGCTGGTCAGCGGCAGGATCGCATGGACGCGGAAGCCGCCGCCGTAGCGGGGGCCGGTGGTGAGGGTGCCGCCGAGGGCGGTGACGCGTTCGCGCATGCCGAGCAGGCCGTGGCCGCCGCCCGCGCCGCCGGCGTCCGGGGTGCCGGTGTTCCCGGCGCCGTTGTCGAGGACCGTGATCTCCACGTCGGTTCCCACGCGGACGACGCTGACCTCGGCCTTCGCCCGCGTCCCCGCGTGCTTCTGCACATTGGTGAGGGCTTCTTGGATGACGCGGTACGCGGCGAGGTCGACGGCGGCCGGGAGGGTGCTGCCCTCGTCGGCCCGGACCACCTCGACGGCGAGGCCCGCGCTGTGGAAGGTGCCGACGAGTTCGTCGAGCCGGGTCAGGCCGGGGGCGGGTTCGGTGGGGGCCTCGGGGTCGCCGGACTGGCGGAGCAGGCCGACCGTGGCGCGGAGTTCGCCCAGCGCCGAGCGGCTGGCCTCGCGGACGTGGGCGAGGGCCTCCTTGGCCTGGTCGGGCCGTTTGTCCATGACGTGCGCGGCGACCCCGGCCTGGACGTTGACCAGGGCGATGTGGTGGGCGACGACGTCGTGCAGGTCACGGGCGATGCGCAGGCGTTCCTCGGCGACGCGGCGGCGGGCCTCCTCCTCGCGGGTGCGTTCGGCCCGTTCGGCGCGTTCCCTGATGGCCGCGACGAAGGCCCGGCGGCTGCGGACGGCGTCACCGGCGGTGCCGGCCATGCCGGTCCAGGCGAAGATGCCGATGTTCTCCTGGTCGTACCAGGGGGCCGGGCCCACGAGCATGGCCGTGGCGGTCAGGACGGTCATGGTGAGGAGGCCGACCCGCCAGGTGGTGGGGCGGTCGGTGGTGGAGGCGACGGTGTAGAGGGCGATGACGGCGGCCATCGCGACGGGGGCACGGGGGTCGCCGGTGACGAGCTCGCCGAGGGTGAGCGTGGAGGTCGCCGCCAGGACGGGGAGGGGGGCGCGGCGGCGGGCGACGAGGGTCGCGGCGGCGAGCGCCATGAGGGTGATGCCGACGGCGTCGGGGGTGCGGGTGCCCCACTTGCCGGGGTGCTCGGTGTGGGGGTCGACGAAGGAGCCGGCGAGCATGAAGGCGAGGACGCCGAGAGCGAGGGCCGCGTCCAGCGCGAGGGGGTGCGCGGTCAGCCAGGTCCTGGTGCGCTGGAGGGTGCTCACGGGGGTTTACGGTACGGGGCCTCTGCGGGGTGCGGTAGCCGTGGGGGCGCTCCCCGCCGGGGCGCCTTCCGGCTCGGGAGGGCGGCGGTTCGTCGGCGGGTGCGGGTTCGTGGGGGCTTGTCGCGCAGTTCCCCGCGCCCCTGGGAAGGGGAGTGCGCCCCTTCCCCCGTGACCCGGGAAGGCGGCTGCGCCTCCTTCCCCCAGTCACTAGCCCGGGATCAGGCCGTCGTCGCTCAGCATCTCCCTGACTTCCTCCAGGGTCGCTTCCGGGGACGGGAGGATCAGCTCGGAGGGTTCCAGGGAGGTGTCGGGGAGGGGGGTGCCCAGTTCCCTGACCTTGGACAGAAGGGCGTGGAGGGTGCGGCGGAAGCCGGGGCCGTCGCCGCTCTCCATCTCGGCCAGGAGCTCGTCGTCCAGCTTGTTCAGCTCGGCGAAGTGACTGTCGGCCAGCTCCACCTGCCCCTCCCCCATGATCCGTACGATCATGTCGCCCTCCTCAGGCACGGGACTCACACGGGATGACTACTGCTTGTCGAAGCGCGGGGTGTCCTGGCGCTGGGACTGCTGCTGGGCGGAGCCCTGGCCGCCCTCGATGGCCTGCTGCCCGGACGTGCCTCCCGCCAGCTCGGCCTTCATGCGCTGGAGTTCCAGCTCGACGTCCGTACCGCCGGAGAGGCGGTCCAGCTCGGCCTGGATGTCGTCCTTGTGCATACCGGACGGGTCGTCGAGGGCACCGGAGGCGAGCAGTTCGTCGATGGCGCCGGCGCGGGCCTGGAGCTGGGCCGTCTTGTCCTCGGCGCGCTGGATGGCGAGACCGACGTCGCCCATCTCCTCGGAGATGCCGGAGAACGCCTCCCCGATCCGGGTCTGGGCCTGGGCCGCGGTGTAGGTGGCCTTGATCGTCTCCTTCTTCGTACGGAAGGCGTCGACCTTGGCCTGGAGCCGCTGCGCGGCGAGGGTGAGCTTCTCCTCCTCGCCCTGGAGGGTGGAGTGCTGGGTCTCCAGGTCCGTCACCTGCTGCTGGAGCGCGGCACGCCGGGAGAGCGCCTCGCGGGCCAGGTCCTCACGGCCCAGCGCGAGCGCCTTGCGGCCCTGGTCCTCCAGCTTCGAGGACTGGGACTGGAGCTGGTTGAGCTGGAGCTCCAGGCGCTTGCGGGAGGTGGCGACGTCGGCCACACCGCGCCGCACCTTCTGCAGCAGCTCCAACTGCTTCTGATACGAGTAGTCGAGGGTCTCGCGCGGGTCCTCGGCCCGGTCAAGGGCCTTGTTCGCCTTCGCGCGGAAGATCATCCCCATACGCTTCATGACACCGCTCATGGGCTTCGCGCGCCCCCTTCTGACGGACTCCAGCTCACCGATTGCTCGACAGAACCCACAGTACGGGCCCTGCATCCATTACCGCACTGTTCGGGGACGGATGCGCTCCTCCCCAAGGACGACTGTGGACGGCGCCGATCCGGCCTAGGGAGTAGGTGCCCCTCGGGGTTGTGTACGAGCGGACCCCCGGAACGCCTCCGCTCCCCTACGGACGGATCTTCACCGCACTCCCCCGTTTCCGTCTCATCCGGTTCCCCGGTCCACCTTCGGTCCCGTTCTGTCCCCAGCACAGACGCAGGGTGTTGCCGGATCGTTCCCCACGGGGCTGGGGTCCATGCCCCGGCACCCCGTACCCTTGGGTTTTGTGTTTCGTAGCCGCGCCAAGAGCGAGAAGGAAGCGGTCGCCGAGAAGGCGTCGGTGACCGACTCCAAGCAGACCCGTGACCCGCAGGCCCCCAAGGGGCGGCCCACTCCCAAGCGGAGTGAGGCCCAGTCCCAGCGCCGCAGCGTCGCCAACACGCCGACGTCGCGCAAGGAGGCGGCCAAGCGTTCCCGTGACGAGCGGCGCGCCGCGCTGGAGAAGCAGCGCCAGGCGCTGGCCACCGGCGACGAGCGCTATCTGCCCGCCCGGGACAAGGGTCCGGTCCGCCGGTTCGCCCGTGACTACGTGGACTCGCGTTTCCACATCGCCGAGTTCTTCCTGCCGCTGGCCGTGATCATCCTCGTGCTCAGCATGGTGCGGGTGCCGGCCCTGCAGAACATCGCGCTGCTGCTGTGGCTGTTCGTGATCATCCTGATCGTGGTCGACTCGATCGGCCTCGGCATCCGGCTGAAGAAGCAGCTGAACGCCCGCTACCCGGACGAGAACAAGAAGGGCGTCGTCGCCTACGCGCTGATGCGCACCCTTCAGATGCGTCGTCTGAGGCTGCCGAAGCCGCAGGTCAAGCGCGGAGAGCGGCCCTGAGCACGACGGCTTTCTCCGGGGACGCCGCCGAGGCCTGGCTCAACCGGCTGGGGACGCTGCGTGAGGTCGTACGCCAGGAGCTGGTGGCCCGCCAGGTCGACGAGCAGATAGCCGCCCGCTTCCCCGTGGGGCAGCGGCTGCGGGTGCTCGACGTCGGGATGGGGCAGGGCACGCAGGCGCTGCGGCTGGCGCGGGCCGGGCACGAGGTGACCGGCATCGAGCGGGAGCCGCGGCTGATCGCCGTGGCGCGCGAGGCGCTGGCGGCGGAGCCCGAGGGCATCCGCGGCCGGATGCGCATCGTCGAGGGGGACGGCCGGGACACCGGTGTGCACTTCCTGCCCGGCGGCTTCGACGTGGTGCTCTGCCATGGCGTACTGATGTACGTCGAGGAGCCGGACGCCCTGCTGGCGGGGCTGGCGCGGATGCTGGCGCCCGGCGGGCTGCTGTCGCTGCTCGTGCGCAACGGCGACGCGCTCGCGATGCGGGCGGGGCTGGCCGGCGACTGGGCGGGGGCGCTCGCGGCGTTCGACACGACCGCGTACCGCAACCGGCTGGGGCTCGATGTGCGGGCGGACCGGCGGGACGCGCTGACGGACACGCTCGGCGGGATCGGGGCGCCGCTGCACGCCTGGTACGGGGTGCGCGTGTTCACGGACCTGGCGGCCGACGACGCGCTGGTGCCGGAGAGCCGGGAGGCTCTGGAGGCGTTGCTGGCGGCGGAGGAGCGGGCCGGGCGGACGGATCCTTACCGGCAGGTGGCGGCGCTGCTGCACCTGTGCGGGGTGCGGGGTTAGGTTGTCGCCCCCGCCGCCCCTTCCCGTCCCGTCCTGAAGGGGCTGTGCCCCTTCGACCCCCTTCGGGCGCGTCGCGGCTCGGGAGCGTCGCTTCTTCGGCGGGTGCGGGCTCGATGTGGTTGGTCGCGCGGTTCCCCGCGCCCCTGGCGGGGCGCGGGGGTTGTCCTCGGCCGTTATGCCTCCTGCGCGTGCAGGCTCATCGGGCCGTAGATCTCAGTCGTGTCCTCGAAGAGGCGGACCTGGTCGGCGCCGCCGTCGAGGAGGGCCTTCCACTGCTCGCCGATCCATGACTCGGCGTCCCCCTGGGTCGTGAACTCCTCGGGCTGGACCGCGGGCTGGACCTCCGTCCCGTCGGCCTTCTCGAACCGCCACGTCCATGCCGCCATGTGAGCCTCCGTAAGTACCGGCCCGGCACCGCTCACCGGCGCCGAGCAAGATCCGGTTCACCCTGAGCCTAGTCGGACGCACAAGACCTGCGGGGGTTCCTCGGGACGCGGGAAAATCGGGGGTGTGGAACTGACACTGCTCGGCACCGGCGCCCCCGCGGGGCTCCCCCGCCCCGACTGCCCGTGCGCGACGTGCGCGACCGCGCTCGGCGAAGCCGCGCGCGGGGCGACCGCGCTGCTCGTGGACGGCACACTGCTGCTCGACCTCACCCCCGGCGCCGCCCTCGCGGCCGCGCGCGCCGGGCGCTCACTCACCGGCGTACGGCAGGTCCTGCTGTCGCATCCGCACGCCGGGCCCCCCGTGGAGGTGCCGGCGGGGCTGCCGCAGCCGGGGCGCGTGCCGGACGGGCGGGAGCTGGCGCTGCTGACCGGCCACCGGGTGCGGGCCCAGGCGCTGGACTCGCCGGGCACGGGGTACGCGGTGACCGGGCCGGGCGGGCAGCGGCTGCTGTACCTGCCGCCGGGGAGCGCGCCCGCCGGGCTGGAGGAGCGGTACGCGGAACCGTACGACATGGTGCTCGCCGACGTCCTGGGGCGGCCGGACGCGCTGGCGCGGCTTCGGGCGGCCGGTGCCGTGGGGCCGACGACCGATGTCGTCGCCGTGCACCTGGACCACGACGTGCCACCGGGCGCCGAGCTTCCGCGCCGGCTCGCGGCGGCGGGCGCGCGCGCCGTACCGGACGGGACGACGCTGTCGGTGGGCGCCTACGAGGACGTGCCCGACGTGCCGCGCCGAACGCTGGTGCTGGGCGGGGCGCGGTCCGGGAAGTCGGTGGAGGCGGAGCGGCGGCTGGAGTCGTTCCCGGACGTGCTGTACGTGGCGACCGGCGGCACCCGCAACGGGGACGGCGAGTGGGCGGCGCGGGTCGCCGCGCACCGTGAGCGGCGGCCCGGTTCCTGGCGCACGGTCGAGACCTGCGACCTCGTCCCCCTGCTCAAGGAGGAGGACGGGCCGCCGCTGCTCATCGACTGTCTGTCGCTGTGGCTGACGGACGCCATGGACGAGGTGGGGGCGTGGGACGACGCGGAGTGGGCGGGCGGCGGGGAGCGCGCGCTCCGGGCGCGTGTGGCCGAGCTGGCGGAGGCCGTACGGCAGACCCGCCGGACCGTCGTCGCCGTCTCCAACGAGGTGGGGTCGGGGATCGTGCCGGCCACCGCCTCCGGGCGCCGCTACCGGGACGAACTCGGGCGGCTGAACGCGGCGTTCGCGGCGGAGTGCGAGCACGTGCTGCTGGTCGTGGCGGGTCAGGCGCTGCCGCTACGGGGCTGAGGGGTCGGGCGGCGGGGCCACGCGGGCGGACGGAAGCGCCGTGCGGCGCGCGATGATCCGGTGCGCGCGGGGCGGGAAGGGGGCGCAGAAGCGTGTGGCGACCACTTCGTAGCCCAGCGACCGCAGTTCGGCGAGGAGGTTGCGCAGGGGCATGAGGTGGAGCGGGCGGGGCCGGTCGTACGCCGTGCCCGGCCACCGGCGGGCGACGTTCAGGGTGCCGAAGGGGCGGGCCGGGTCCGGGATCTCGACCAGGAGGTGGCCGTCGGGGCGCAGGACGGCGCGGGCGGCGCGGAGTTCGGCGCGGGGGTCCGCGGTGTGCTCCAGGTGGTGGAACATGCTGACCACGTCGTAGCGGCCGCGCAGCCGGGCGGTGATGTCCGGGTCGGTGAGGAGGCCCTGGTACGCCTCCTCGATCCGTCCGGCCGCCCGTGCCCGTTCGACGCGTGCGGTGGGGTCGACGCCGTCGAACGCGGTGTACGGGTGCACCTCGCGCGCGGCCTCCGGGAAGTAGCCGTGCCCGGTACCGACGTCGAGCCAGCTCTCCGGCTCGGGGTACGGCAGCATCGCGCGGGCTGCGGTGCGGTGGTGCCGGCGGCGCAGCCGCCCGGCGAGGTTGGAGCGGATGTGGCCCTCGGTGGGGTGCCGGTGGTGGCGCAGGAGCAGTCCGTCGGCGGTGGGCGGGGGGTTCTGGAAGGCGTGCGCGCAGTCCCGGCACTCGTCCATCACGAACGTGCCCGGTGTGCGCCGCGGCCCCTCCGGCGCCCGCACCCGCGTCCGCAGCCGCCGGGAGCCGCACCAGGGGCAGTCGTCCCGGCGCGGCTCCTGGAAGGGGTCGGCGCCCGGGGCGAGTTGGGCGGGGGCCGGCCGTGGGGCGGGATCGGGCCGTGGGGCGGGGGGCATGGCGGCTCCTGAGGGCGGCGACAAGAACGCGAATATCTGAACATTCACCTCAAAACGGTACGTAGGTGATCGCGGTCCGGGGCGCAATGACGTGCCGGTGGCGGGGCGAACGACCCGTGGGCGGGCCGGTGCGGGTCTGTCCGCCGCTGGTTGCGGTGTGGCGCGGTCGTGTTCGATCGCTGCCGGTACTGTTCGGCGAATGAGCTCGCTTAATCTCGACGACTTCACCGATCTGATCGAGCGCCCCGACGGCGGGGTGCGCCGCGACGCCGAGGCGCGGCGGGAGAGGCAGATCGTGCCGCCCGGGGCGCTGGGCCGGCTGGACGACCTCGGTGAGTGGCTGGCGGCGGCGCAGTCCGCCGTGCCGGTGCGGCCGATCGGCCGGGCCCGAGTGGTGCTGTTCGCGGGTGACCACGGGATCGCCGAACTGGGCGTCTCGGCACGGACCGCGGGCACGGCGGACCAGCTGGTGCGGGGCGTGCTCGACGGAAGCAGCCCGGTGGCGGTGCTGGCCCGGCGGCTCGACGTACCGGTCCGGGTGGTCGACCTGGCGCTGGACTGCGACCCCGGGTCGCTGCCCGAGGAGGTCGTACGGCACCGGGTGCGGCGCGGCTCCGGGCGTATCGACGTCGAGGACGCGCTGACCCTGGAGGAGGCGGAGGCCGCGTTCCGGGCGGGGGTCGCCGTCGCGGACGAGGAGGCCGACTCCGGGACGGATCTGGTCGTGCTCGGGGACATCAGCGTCGGTGGGACCACGGCCGCGGCCGTCCTCGTCGCCGCGCTGTGCGGGACCGACGCGTCGGTGGTGACCGGGCGGGGCGGCCGGGCGATCGACGACCTGGCGTGGATGCGCAAGTGCGCGGCCGTGCGGGACGCCCTGCGGCGGGCCCGGCCGGTGCTCGGGGAGCAGTTGCGGCTGCTGGCGACGGTGGGCGGGGCCGACCTCGCGGCCATGACCGGGTTCCTGCTGCAGAGCGCGGTGCGGAAGATGCCGGTGATCCTGGACGGGGTGGTGTCCGCGGCGTGCGCGCTGGTCGCCCAGCGGGTGGCCTTCCGGGCGCCGGACTGGTGGCTCGCGGGGCAGAGCAGTGGGGAGCCGGCGCAGGCCAAGGCGCTGGACCGGATGGCCATCGAGCCGCTGCTCGACCATGGGGTGAAGGTCGGGGAGGGCGCGGGGGCGCTGCTCGCGCTGCCGCTGGTGCAGGCCGCGGCGGCGCTGGCCGCGGAGCTGCCCGAGCGGGAACCGGCCGAGCCGGAGAAGGCGGCCGACGGCAGCGGGGCCGAGGAGAAGAACCTCGCGGAGGAGTACGACGCGACGTGAGCGGGGCGCGCCCCGCGCCGGGTGGCCGGGGCGGCCCGTGAGGTGGTCATAACGTCCCGGGCGGGGCGGGGTCACCGAGCGCGGGTTCGGCATGGCGCTCGCGGACGAGCGGGGTGAGCCGCGGGCGCCGCCGCCCTTCGTGCGCTGCTCCGGCGGGTCGAGGAGATCGGGATCACGCAGGTCGCACGCAACTTCGCGATGTTCCGTTCGGTCTTCGAACGTGGCGCGCGCCTCGGCGCGGGACCGGTCCTGCGGCCGTGGCGGTCGCTGCGCGGCTTCTTCTCCCGCCGGTGGCGGATCGAGTCGCCGTACCGGGCCGACGCCGGGTACCGGCCCATCGGTGACTGAACAGACGCACGGGACATGGCGACGAGAGCGTACGAAGACAGAGGCACGCGAAGGCAGCGGATCGTCCGGGCGGCCCGAGCCGAGTGGGGGCCGTTGTACGAGGCCGTGCGCCCGGCCCTGGCGCGCCGGCGGCTGCGGGCGGTCCCGCTGACCGTCGCCGCCGTGGGTCTGGCGACCGTCGTCCACTTCGTGCACCACCAGTCCTGGGGGTACGGGTTCATCGAGGACGTGGGCGCCGTACGGGCCGAGGACCCGCTGGGGCCGGCGCTGCTGCGTACCCCGCTCTCCCTGTTCGTGCCGGCACTGGACCTGCCCGTGTGGGGTGCGCTCGCGCAGATCCTGCTCGTGTTCGGGATCGCGGAGATCGCTCTGGGGAAGCGGCGGACGCTGGCCGTGGCCTATCTGGCGACGCTGGCCGGAACGCTGTACGCGCGCGTGGGCATCGCGCTCGGGCCGGACGTCCCCCTCGTGGGTTTGCCCGCCTCGGACGCCCAGGTCGTCGACACCGGGCCGTCGGCGGCCGTGGTGGGGCTCGCCGTGTTCCTCGGATGGCGCTGCCGGGCGTACGTCACGGCGGGCGCGGTCGTCGTGGCGATGGTCGTCGAGGTGCTGGTCAAGGAGAACCTCGCGGGCAAGGAGCACCTGGCGGCGATCGCCGCCGTGCTGGTGCTGTGCGGGCTGTTGTCGGCCGTGCGTCAGCGGCGTTCCGCCCGGTCGGGGGCGGGCGGCGGCGCGGAGGGCAGGTCCGGGGTGCCGCCGATCCAGTCCTCGAGGCGGCGGCTCAGGCCCGACCAGCGGCGGTCGTGACGGTAGGACCGCAGCAGGGCCCTGGCGCGGGCGCGCGGGCGGCGGCGGTAGAAGCGGCGCGCCCAGGCGGAGGCGGGGCGGGCCAGACGGACGGCTCCGACGACGGCGACGACCGGGATGATCACCCCGAAGAGCGCCGTACGGGCCTTTCCCTTGCTGAGGGCGACCAGGGCGATGAGGAAGTTGGTGCCGATGGTGAGCATGGCGGCGCCCCGGTCCTGGAGCTCGTCCTCACTGAGGTCGTTGACGCCGAAGGGCAGGAAGCCGCTGAGGACGAGGCCCACCAGGGCCGCCGTCAGCACCACCATCTCCACGCTCTTGCGGCCCGCCTCCGACCAGTACACGTCGTCGAGGTGCAGGATCAGCGCGAACTCGTCCAGGACCAGCCCGGCCCCCATGCCGAACAGCACGGCGGAGATCATCGCGCCGAAGCCGTGCCCGTCGGAGGCCACCGAGCCGAAGCCTCCGGCGATGGTGAGCAGGACACCGGGGACGACATGGTGGATGTGGACGCCGCCGCTGCCGCTGATGTTGCGGAAGGGCCCCTTGCCGGCCCGGATGAGGCGGGTGATGAGCCGGGTGATCAGGAAGGTCAGGACGAACGCGGTCAGGGCGAGGAGCAGCGGCAGCTTGCCCGGCTCGATGATGTTCCGTTCCCACCAGTGACCCATAAGGGCACTTTATTCACATAAGTCCCGCTTGCCTTGCGCAGAGCTGCCGTTCGGGCCGTTCCGGCCGCCGGGTAGCCTGCGCCGGTGTCCACGACCCCGCCACCCGCGCCCACCCTCTCCGACGGCCTGCGCTTCGCCTTCGGCACCCTGACCGTGCTGCCGGTGCGCGTGCCCCGGTGGGACCGTGAGGCCGCGCGCGCCGGGATGCTGTGCGCACCCGCCGCCGGGCTGGCGGTCGGCCTCGCCGCGGGCGCGCTCGGCGCACTGCTGCTGTTCCTGGGCTCCGGGGCGCTGCTCGCCGCCGTGGCCGGTGTCGCGGTACCGGCCGTCCTCACCCGGGGGCTGCATCTGGACGGGCTCGCGGACACCGCCGACGGGCTGGGCAGCGGCAAGCCCGCCGAGGACGCGCTGCGGATCATGAAGCAGTCGGACATCGGCCCGTTCGGCGTCATCGCCCTCGTCCTCGTCCTGCTCGCCCAGGTCGCCGCGCTCACCGAGGCGTACGGGGAGTCCTGGGTCCTCGGCACGGTCGCGGCCGTCGTCGCGGCGACCGGCGCCCGGCTGGCCCTGTCCCTGGCCGCCCGCACCGGGGTGCCGGCCGCCCGCCCCGAGGGGCTGGGGGCGGCCGTGGCGGGGGTCGTGCCGGTCCGGGGCGCGGTGCTGGTGGCCGCCGCGGTGGGGTGCGCGGCGGCGGGCGCGGGCGCGCTCCTCGGGGCGTACGGCATCGCCCGCGCGGTGCTCGCGGTCGTCCTCGCCTGCGTCGCCGCCGAGTCCCTGCTGCGGCACTGCGTACGGCGGTTCGGCGGGGTGACCGGTGATGTGTTCGGGGGGCTCGCGGAGACGGCGGCGACGGCCGCGCTGGTCGTGTTCACCCTGGGGTGACCCCGGGGGGGCGGCCCCGGCCGGGTGGTCAGGCGGTCAGCAGGGCTTCCGCCACACCCCCAGCTCCCACTTCTTCAGCAGGGAGCTGAGCTCCAGCCGACGGGCCTCGGGACAGAAGTCGCCGGTCTCCATCTCGTACTCGACGTGGAAGACCGCCTTGCCGGCGTCGATGAAGGGGGTGAGGGCGTCGCACTCGTCGTACTGGGCGCACTGCTCGTTGACCGCGAAGTCGAAGTCGTCGACGAGTGCGGGGATCTGGTCGAGGTCGTTCTTCAGGCCCACCGCCAGGCCCCGTTCATGGGCGAGGCGGGCGACGAGCCGGTTGTAGCGGAGCTGGTCGGCGGCTTTCAGGGGGAAGCCGGTCCTGTTGCGGTAGCCGTCCATGTTGTCGGGCTCGACCGCGTCGAAGCCCTTCTCCGCGCACATGTCGATCCGGGCGGCCATCAGCGGTTCCAGGACGTCGACGCGGCGGATGTCGAGCCAGCGCTCCCCCTCCCAGCCGTTTCCCCTGCCCAGGACCGACTCCGGGAACTCGTCGGCGTCGGGACGCCAGTCCTCCCAGGCGCCGGTGGACAGGTAGCAGATGACCTTGCGACCGTCGTCGTGCAGAGCGGCGACGGTGTCCGCGGAGTGGTCGAAGCCGTCGATGTCGTACACGGGGACGTCGACGGAGGTGTCCAGGCGGCCGCTCAGCTGCCACTGCCAGTCCGTGCCCGGCTCCGGCCGCCAGCGGTCGCCCGTCCGGCGGGGGCTCTCGCCCGGCCTGTCGTCGGGGGCGGCGGTGCAGCCCCCGACCAGCAGGAGCAGGGCCAGCAGGGCGGGGGCGCGTCTCATCGGAAGGGCTCCAGGGCGTGGGGCAACGTACCCCAAGGATGATCGCCCACGCCGGGCACCGCGCAGTGCACGGCGGCGCCCCGGGCCCGCGCGAGCTCCTCGACACCGGCGTCCGGGGGCGCCCCGTACACCAGATGGCACACCCGCGCGCCGAGGCCGCCGCCGGCGCCCGGCCAGGGCGGGAGCCGGAGCGTCCGGTACTCCTCCCAGGCGCCCTCGAAGGTGACGACGAGGTCGGCGATCCGGGCGTAGGCGGGGTGTGGCGGGGTGCCGTGGTTGAGGGCGAGGATGGCGCGGCCGGCGCCCCAGACGGCCGCCGCGAGCCGCCGGTAGTAGTCGAACTCGCCCCGCCCGGTGGCCACCTGGTCCAGGAAGGCGCCGTCGGCGCGGTACCAGGCGCGGTGGCGGACCAGGTCGCGCAGGACGTCGGCGACGGGCCGGCGGGCGTAGTCGGTGTCCGCGTAGCCGAGGACCGCCACACCCGCGTCCCGCAGTCGCCCCGCGACCTGGAGGAACGCCGGGTCGGGGGCGTCGCCCGGCCCGCTCGCCGGGTTCAGGACGACGCCGTACAGCCGGGGCGCGGCGGCGACGAGGGCGGCCCACTCGGCGGGGCGGACGGAGGGGTGCTCGTAGTAGGGGACGAGGAGGGAGCGGTTCGGGGGCGGGGCCGGGGGCGTCATCGGTGTGCCGTCGCGCGTCATCGGTGTGCCGTCGCCCTCCCCCAGCAGTCCGCAGACCAGGGCCACCTGGACGCCGGCCGCCGTCCCGTACACCGTCAGGGCCGCCCCGTGCGGGTCCGCGCCGGACACCAGGGCCGCCGTCTGTGCCAGGGCGGCCGCGCAGCACACGGCTGCCGCGCCGGACACCGCGCCGAAGGACTGCAGCAGCAGGCCCGTCCAGAGCAGCACCCCCAGCAGGAGCAGGGCCGTGAGGCGGACGCCGTCCAAGCCGGAGGCGTGCGGCCAGAGCGCGGCCATGACGTGGGCGAGGACGAGCAGGGCGGCCAGGTACCCGGCCAGGCACTGGACGAGGGTCACCGCCAGGGCCCACCGGAACGCGGGCGCCGTACCGCTGGAGCGCAGCCCGGCCAGCCCTCCGCTGCGGAAGCGGTGGAGCAGCCACTCGGCGGGCCCCATGCTCAGCGTGAGGGCCACGGCGGCCGGTGCGGCCACCGCGCCGCGCTCCTGCCCCGCGATCACGTCCCCGAACGCGGCGTGCAGGACGAGGACACCGGTGCCCAGTCCGAAGAGTGCGTACGGCACTGAGGCCGTGAGCCGTGGCGCGGCGGGTGCCCTCCCCGGGGCGCCGGAGGCGGACGTCGCGGGGGATGCGGTGCGCGGGGTCCGGGCGGCGGGCGCCGTCTCGCGCACCGCGAGGAGCACGACGGCGGCCAGGGAGCCCGCCAGCAGCGTGAGCCGCGCCCCGTCGGGCACCGGCCGCACCAGCGCGACCAGCGCGCCCGCCGCCATCGGCAGCAGGCTGTACAGCAGGGCACGTTCACGGCCCAGGACGAGCAGGACGGTGGCGGCGCCCAGGTAGCAGGACTGTCCGGCGGCGAAGGCCACCGCGCCCGTGTCGCCGGGGCCCGCGACGAGGTGGGCGAGCGCCCAGCCGAGCAGCGCGCCCGCCGGGGCCCCGAGCAGCAGGGCGCGCCGGCAGGCCGCGCGGTCGCCCAGGCCCAGCCAGGAGTACGCCCGGTGGGCGAGCCCCTGGTTCCAGGCCCAGCCGCACAGGAGGCCGGCGAGCAGCGGGACGGTACCGGCGGGCAGGCCGAAGCCGTCGCGCGGGCCGGCGAGGAGGGGCGCGCCGAGGACGTGGGCGAGGCCGGGCAGGGCGAACACGACACCGCGCAGGAGGCAGCCGAGCAGACCCACGCGCCAGGGGTCGTGGGCGGTGGCCGCCGGTTCGGGGTGGGTGCGCTCGACCCGTTCGTACAGCTCCTCCGCGAGCGCGAAGGAGTTGCGGCAGCCGTACCGTTCGCGTATCTGGTCGTCCGTCATGCCGTCGGACTCCAGCAGGGCGGCGATCTCGTCGGGGTGGACGGCGGCGGCGATGAAGTCCCGCAGCCGCTCGGCCAGTTGGTCGACGGGGTCGGGGCGGCCCCAGCCGGACGGCCCGCGCCGCTGCCGGGGCAGTGTGCGCTGGTCGTGCCGCTCCCGGGACGTCGACAGGCTTTCGCTCACCGGTCCGCTCCGTCCGTCGCCGCGGTCCGGTACCAGGGGTCGCGCAGTTCGGCGGTCCAGTCGGCGACCGTCTCCGGCGCGGGCTCGTAGACGACCTCGTCCTGGCCCGCCAGTTCCCGGTAGATAGTGCGGAAGGCGTCCACGGAACGGCGGAGCGTGAACCGGTCGATGACCCGCTGCCGGGCCAGGGCACCCAGCCGCCCCCGGCGTTCGTCGTCGCGCAGCAGGGTGAGGGCGGCGGCGGCCATCCGCTCCGGCTCGCGCGGGGGTACGACGAGCCCGGTGTCGCCGACCGCCTCGCGCACGCCGCCGACGTCCGTGGAGACCGTCGTACGGCCGCACGACATGGCCTCGATCAGGGAGAACGGGAAGCCCTCGGAGATGGACGACAGCATCACGACGTGCCCGGCGGCGTACGCGCGCCACACCTCGCTGATCCGGCCCTCGAAGGTGAGCCCGTCGGTGACGCCCAGGTCGGCGGCGAGCTTCTCCAGGTCCGTGCGGTACGCCTCGCCGCCCGGCGGCACCGGTCCGAACAGGCGCAGCCTCGTCCCGGGGAGTTCGGCGCGGACCAGGGCGTACGCGTGCAGCAGCGTTTCCAGGTCCTTGATGGGGTCGACGCGGCCGCACCAGGTGAGGGTGGGGACGTCGGGTTCGGGTCCGGCGTGCGGGAAGGCGGCCGGGTCGACGCCGTTGTAGACCGTGCGGATCTTCTCGGCGTCGGCCCCGCCCCGCTCCTCCCAGCGGCGGTTGTACTGGTTGCAGGGCGTGATGAGGTCGGCCTCGCGGTAGCCGAGGGAGTTCAGCTCGCGGTGGAAGCCGAGCAGGAACGCCTTCACGGGCCAGCGCTGCGCGCCGCCTGTGTGGCCGAGGTAGCGCTCCCGCAGGTAGATGCCGTGCTCGGTGAGAAGGAACGGTACGCCGTCGAGCCGGTGCGCGGCGATCGCCGGCAGCGCCGCCAGCCCGTTGCTGACGGCGTGGGCCACCGAGTCCTCGGGGATCCGGGTGCCCAGGGGCCGCAGGGCGTGTTCCAGCAGGTCGGTGGCGGTGAGCGCGTCGTGCACGGTGGGCCCGGCGGCGGCCGTCGGCAGGTGGGGCGTGCTCCACACGCGCATCAGCGAGCGCAGCGCGGACTCGGTGCGCAGGGCCGCCGACAGGCTTCCCTCGCGGGCGAGGAGGGCGAGGTCGACGAGGGCCTCGCCGAAGGCGCCGCCCGCGTCGACGCCGGCGGCCGGGTCGAGGAAGGAGAGCAGGAGCCGCTCGTAGGAGTCGAGGAACCGCCGGCGGGCCCCGCCCTTCGGGGCGCGCCGGCGGCCGGGGCGCGGGCCCCAGGTCGGTACGGAGGTGTGCCGGTACACGTTCGGCGGCAGGTCCCAGGTCACGGGTTCCCGGCCGGTTCCGGTGAGCGACACGACGTGGAAGCGCACGTCCGGCATGCCCTGGACGAGTTGGTCGCACCAGGTGCTGACCCCGCCGTGGACATGGGGATAGGTGCCTTCGGTGAGCATGGTGACATGACGGCCGGTGCGCATCATGCGGTGTTCCCCCTGTGATGCGGATGTGGTGCCGGGAGCACGCCCCGGCCGCCCCTAGGGCAGGGTGAGGTGGACGGTGGTTCGCAGCGCTTCGGGCGTGGTCCAGGCCGAGCGTGCTCCCGCGTACGGCGTGCCGAACGCGGTGGTGCCGAGCGGGAGTCGCTGCCGGGTGCCCTCCGGCACGGTCAGCGGGATCCGGGTGCCGGACGGGGCGGTCACGGTCACCGCGGAGCCGGTCCGGTACGCCGAGACGGTGCCGTTGGCGAGGGCGGTCTGCCAGGCGGCGCGGCGTTTCAGCTCGGTGCCGGCGGCGCTCTGCCGAGGGCTCTCCAGGGGCGTGTCGGCGGCGAACAGGGCCCGGTAGTCGGCGAGCACCTGGTCGAGGACGGGGTAGAGCAGCCGGTCCTCGGCGAGGTTGGACTGGTGGACGTAGTGCGGGCGCGGGTCGTTGCCGAGGGCGTGCACCAGGGCGGTGCGGGCCTCCTGCGGGGCGATGTGCGTGGTGAAGCCGGTCGCCGGGTCCAGCGGGTCGTCGAGGCAGGTGGACGTCGCGTTGTTCTCGCAGACGCCGCTGCCGCCGTCGGCCGCCGAGGTGTGGACCCAGTTGTACTCGTCGACCATCTCCTCGGCCGTGCCGACGTTGTAGTACAGGTTCATCGGGTGGCGCGGCACGGTGAGCGCGGCCCCGGCCGGACGCTGGGCGGGCTCGCGGGAGTTGTCGGAGGCGATCCACATGACACCGTTGTCGGAGAGCGCGCCCGCGAGGTTCGGGTTGTCGGCGGGCTGCTGCGGGAGCGTCCTGAGCCCGGAGTGCTCGCCGGTCACCAGCTCGGCGCGGTCGACCGGCAGCCCGCGGGCGAGCGCCCACTGGTGGTTGTCGCGGATCTGCGCGGAGATCGCGGCGCGGCCGAGGTACTTGGTGGAGCCGTCGGCGTTCCTGGCGCAGCTCCAGGGCACGGTGGAGGTGTCCTGGACGCAGCCGAGGTACCGGTGCGTGTAGGTGTGGTTGATCCAGCGGTACGCGTCGCGGTCGGCGATCAGCCGGTCGGCGAGCGGGTCGGTGCCGCCGTTGGCCTCCTTCCACTCCTCGCCGCTGCCGCCGTTGTAGACCAGGTCGAGGGTGAAGCCGCTGGAGCGCTGCCACTGCTTGGCGTACTCGGCGTCGGCGGCGGTCATCCGGATCGGCTCGGTCCGCCGCCCTCCCCGCCGCAGCCGAAGCTGCCGGGGGTGCAGTCGTGCTCGGTGTCCCAGCGGCTGTCGGGGGCGAACACGTCGTCGACGTGGACGGCGAGGTAGTTGCGGCTGAGCCCCAGGTGGACGCCCTTCGTCAGCCATTCGACGATGCCCCGGGCGAGGACCCGGAACTGCCGCTGGTACTGGTTGTAGGCGAAGGTGACGACCAGTTCGCGGCGCCCCTCGTGCGCGTACTCGCCGACCAGGCTGCCGCGGCCGGTGCCGCCGGGCACGGCGATGTCGAGGTAGCTGGTGTAGCCCTCGCGGGGCCGGGCGACGAACCCGTAGGACTCCTGGTGGGCGGCCGAGTTGTCCTCGAAGGCGACCGGTCCGTCCAGGTAGCCGAAGAACCCCGCCCTCCCCGCGCCGGTGACCTCGGCCGTCCGCCCGTCGAGGGCGCCCGCCCAGCCGCCCTCGCCGGTGTAGTCGAGCCCGACGCCGGGGTGCGCCCAGGTGTAGGCGTCCACCTGCGGGATGCCGTACGTCCGCTCGTACGCCTCCAGGGCGGTCTGCTCGGCCGAGCCCGCGCCGAACGGGGCCTCGTTCGGCAGCACCACGCCCTGGTACTTGGCGCGGGGGACACCGCCCACGGTGTCGCTGAGGAACGCGGTGTCGATCCTCGGGCGGTTGGCGTCGGTGAGGTCGACGCGGGTGAACGGGATCCCCGTGTTCCGCAGTTCGGCGGTGATCGCCCGGACCGGGCTGTCGCCGTTGTCCAGGACCAGGACCCGCAGGTCGACGCGCGGTTCGGCCGCCGCCGACGCCTCGGGCGCCCCCAGTCCCGACGCCAGCAGTCCCGCGGCCGCCGCGACGGCGGCGGCACCTCTCCATCCGTACGTGCTGCGCGCCATGCACGCTCCTCCCCCTGGAAAATGGTGCGAACCGATGAGCTGATCACTTGTCGGACCTCGACGAGTGTGACCCAGGTCATGGCAGACGAGGGCGAGTTCGTGATCATGACGCCACGGAGAGGTGAACGTCCGCAGGAGTGAGCGAAATCGGAGCCGGACCACAAGGGTTCCCCCTATGGCGAAGTCATGGGGATCTCCCTGCATGGGCCGGGCGGAAAGTCAGGGAGGCTGGTGACAGCGAACGCCGTCCGGACGGCCGCGCAGAACCGGCCCCCGCGCCCCAGATCCGACGGGCCGAACAAGGGCCTAGGCTCGTGCCCGGCACGTCGACCCCATCCGTTCGGCCACCCAAAACTCAATCGGAAGCGAGATTTCACCACCGTGACTGCTCTCACTCTCAGCACCGCCGCCGCGTCCGGCCTCCGCGCCGACGCGATCGTGGTCGGTGTCGCGAAGGGCGCCAAGGGCCCGGTCGTTGCCCCGGGTGCCGAGACCGTGGACAAGGCGTACGACGGCAGGCTGGCCGGCGTCCTGGAGACCCTCGGCGCCTCCGGCGCCGAGGGCGAGGTGACGAAGCTGCCCGCCCCGTCCGGCTTCAAGGCGCCGCTCGTGGTGGCGGTGGGCCTGGGTGCGGAGCCCGACAAGGACGGCTCGTTCGGCGCGGAGACGCTGCGCCGGGCGGCCGGTGCCGCGGCCCGCGCCCTGGCCGGTTCGAAGAAGGCCGCGTTCGCGCTGCCCCTCGCCGACACCGACGCCGTGGGCGCCGTCGCCGAGGGCGCGCTCCTCGGCGCGTACTCCTTCGACACCTACAAGGAGAACGGCCGCCAGGCCAAGGACGCCGCCAAGGCGAAGAACGGCAAGGCGCCGCTCGCCGAGGTGGCCCTGCTCGGCGCCAAGCCGCGCGACCGCGCCCACAAGGCCGCCGCCGACCGCGCGATCGCGGTCTCCGAGGAGCTGAACCGCGCCCGCGACCTGATCAACACCCCGCCGAACGACCTCGACCCGGCGGCGTTCGCCGCGATCGCGCAGGGCGCGGCCAAGGAACACGGCATCAAGGTGACCGTGCTCGACGAGAAGGCCCTCGCCAAGGGCGGCTACGGCGGCATCCTCGGCGTCGGAGCGGGCTCCGCGGCCGCGCCGCGGCTGGTGCAGCTGACCTACACCCACGCGAAGGCCACCAAGCACCTGGCGTTCGTCGGCAAGGGCATCACCTACGACTCGGGCGGCATCTCCCTCAAGCCCGCCGGGCACAACGAGACGATGAAGTGCGACATGAGCGGTGCCGCCGCCGTGTTCGCCGCGGTCGTCGCCGCCGCGCGCCTCGGTCTCGAGGTCAACGTCACCGGCTGGCTGGCCCTCGCCGAGAACATGCCGTCCGGCACCGCCACCCGCCCGGGTGACGTGCTGCGCATGTACAGCGGCAAGACGGTGGAGGTGCTGAACACCGACGCCGAGGGCCGGCTGGTGCTGGCCGACGCGCTCGCCAAGGCGTCGGAGGACGCGCCGGACGCGATCGTCGACGTGGCGACGCTGACCGGCGCGATGATGCTGGCGCTGGGCAACCGGACGTTCGGCATCATGGCCAACGACGACGCGTTCCGCTCCGCGGTGCACGAGGCGGCGGAGGAGGTCGGCGAGGCGGCGTGGCCGATGCCGCTCCCGGACCACCTGCGCAAGGGCATGGACTCCCCCACCGCCGACATCGCGAACATGGGCGAGCGGTACGGCGGCGGGCTCGTCGCCGGCCTGTTCCTGAAGGAGTTCGTGGGCGAGGGCATCACGTGGGCGCACCTCGACATCGCGGGTCCGGCGTTCAACGAGGGCGGCCCCTTCGGGTACACCCCGAAGGGCGGCACGGGGTCCGCGGTGCGGACGCTGGTGCGGCTGGCCGAGCGGGCCGCCGCGGGTGACCTGGGCTGACGTCCGCCACCGAAGGACATCCGAGGGGCGCGGGCGTCCGCGGGCCGGCTGTGGCCGGTCGCGCGGTCGCCCGCGCCCCTTCGGCGCTCGGCCCCGTCACTGTGAGCGTGTGGTGTCTCACACCCCGGCCCGGCGTCTCGTTCCCTCCCGACAAGTGCGAAGATGGGGCTCGGCAGGACAGGGCCCCCACCACAGGGCCGAAGAAGAGCGGCCGGACACCAGCCGCCGCCCGGTCACTGGAGACCGGCGTACGGCGCACATGCATGGAGGACGTGACGTGGCGAACGACGCCAGCACCGTTTTCGACCTAGTGATCCTCGGCGGTGGTAGCGGTGGTTACGCCGCGGCCCTGCGCGGGGCGCAGCTGGGCCTGGACGTCGCCCTGATCGAGAAGGACAAGGTCGGCGGCACCTGCCTGCACCGGGGCTGCATCCCCACCAAGGCCCTGCTGCACGCGGGCGAGATCGCCGACCAGGCCCGCGAGAGCGAGCTGTTCGGTGTGAAGGCCACCTTCGAGGGCATCGACGTACCGGCCGTCCACAAGTACAAGGACGGCGTCATCTCCGGCCTGTACAAGGGCCTTCAGGGGCTGATCGCCTCCCGCAAGGTCACGTACATCGAGGGCGAGGGCCGGCTGTCCTCCCCCACCTCCGTCGACGTGGGCGGCCAGCGCGTCCAGGGCCGCCACGTCCTGCTGGCGACCGGCTCCGTGCCGAAGTCGCTGCCGGGCCTGGAGATCGACGGCGACCGCATCATCTCCTCGGACCACGCCCTCGTCCTGGACCGCGTTCCGAAGTCGGCGATCGTCCTCGGCGGCGGTGTCATCGGCGTCGAGTTCGCCTCCGCCTGGAAGTCCTTCGGTACGGACGTCACGGTCATCGAGGGCCTGAAGCACCTCGTCCCCGTCGAGGACGAGAACTCCTCCAAGCTTCTTGAGCGCGCGTTCCGCAAGCGCGGCATCAAGTTCAACCTGGGCACCTTCTTCTCGAAGGCCGAGTACACCCAGGACGGTGTCAAGGTCACCCTCGCCGACGGCAAGGAGTTCGAGGCCGAGCTGCTGCTCGTCGCCGTCGGCCGCGGTCCAGTCTCGCAGGGCCTGGGCTACGAGGAGGCCGGGGTCGCCATGGACCGCGGCTACGTCCTCGTCGACGAGTACATGCGGACCAACGTCCCGACCATCTCCGCCGTCGGTGACCTGGTCCCGACGCTCCAGCTCGCGCACGTCGGCTTCGCCGAGGGCATGCTGGTGGCGGAGCGTCTGGCCGGTCTCAAGGTCGTCCCGATCGACTACGACGGTGTCCCCCGTGTGACGTACTGCCACCCGGAGGTCGCCTCCGTGGGCATCACCGAGGCCAAGGCCAAGGAGATCTACGGCGCGGACAAGGTCGTCGCTCTGAAGTACAACCTCGCGGGCAACGGCAGGAGCAAGATCCTCAACACCTCGGGCGAGATCAAGCTCGTCCAGGTCAAGGACGGTGCCGTGGTCGGCGTCCACATGGTGGGCGACCGCATGGGTGAGCAGGTCGGCGAGGCCCAGCTGATCTACAACTGGGAGGCGCTGCCCGCCGAGGTCGCGCAGCTCATCCACGCCCACCCGACGCAGAACGAGGCGATGGGCGAGGCCCACCTGGCCCTGGCCGGCAAGCCGCTGCACTCGCACGACTGACCCTCGGTCGACGAAGCGACGATCCAGACTTCCGCAATTCGTTAAGGAGCAACAGAAACCATGGCGGTTTCCGTAACCCTTCCGGCGCTCGGCGAGAGCGTCACCGAGGGCACCGTCACCCGCTGGCTGAAGGCCGAGGGTGAGCGTGTCGAGGCCGACGAGCCGCTGCTCGAGGTCTCGACCGACAAGGTCGACACCGAGATCCCCTCCCCCGCCGCCGGTGTCCTCGCGTCCATCAAGGTCGCCGAGGACGAGACGGTCGAGGTCGGCGCCGAGCTGGCCGTGATCGACGACGGCACGGGCGCGCCCGCCGCCGCCCCCGCCCCGGCCGCCGAGGAGGCCCCGGCCCCGGCTCCTGCCCCCGAGCCCGCCGCAGCCGCGCCCTCCACCGAGCAGGCCGCCCCCGCCCCGGCCCCTACCGCCGAGGCCGCCGCCGGCGGCGGCTCCGCCGAGGGCACCGACGTGGTCCTGCCCGCGCTCGGCGAGTCGGTCACCGAGGGCACCGTCACCCGCTGGCTCAAGGAGGTCGGCGACAGCGTCGAGGCCGACGAGCCGCTGCTCGAGGTCTCCACGGACAAGGTCGACACCGAGATCCCGGCGCCCACCTCCGGTGTGCTGCTGGAGATCGTGGTCGGCGAGGACGAGACCGCCGAGGTCGGCGCCAAGCTGGCCGTCATCGGCGCTCCCGGTGCCGCACCGGCCGCCGCTCCGGCCCCGGCCGCCCCGGCTCCGGCCCCCGCCGCCGAGGCCCCGGCGCCGGCTGCCCCCGCGCCCGCCCCCGCCGCTCCGGCTCCGGCCCCCGCGCCGGCCGCCCCCGCGGCTCCGGCCCCGGCGCCCGCCGCCGCTGCCCCGGCCCCGGCTGCCCCCGCGCCCGCCCCGGTGACCCCGGCTCCGGCCGCCGCCGCGCCGGCTGCCGCGAAGGCGACCGACGAGGGTGCGTACGTGACCCCGCTGGTCCGCAAGCTCGCCGCGGAGAACGGTGTCGACCTGGCGTCCGTCAAGGGCACCGGTGTCGGCGGCCGGATCCGCAAGCAGGACGTCATCGCCGCCGCCGAGGCCGCGAAGGCCGCTGCCGCCGCCCCGGCCCCGGCCGCCGCGGCTCCGGCCGCCGCCGCGTCGAAGAAGGCCCCCGCGCTGGAGGCCTCCCCGCTCCGCGGCCAGACCATCAAGATGCCGCGCATCCGCAAGGTCATCGGCGACAACATGGTCAAGGCGCTGCACGAGCAGGCGCAGCTGTCCTCGGTCGTCGAGGTCGACGTGACCCGTCTGATGAAGCTGCGCGCCAAGGCGAAGGACTCCTTCGCGGCCCGCGAGGGCGTGAAGCTCTCCCCGATGCCGTTCTTCGTGAAGGCGGCGGCCCAGGCGCTGAAGGCCCACCCGGCCATCAACGCCCGGATCAACGAGGCCGAGGGCACCATCACGTACTTCGACACGGAGAACGTCGGCATCGCCGTGGACTCCGAGAAGGGCCTGATGACCCCGGTCATCAAGAACGCGGGCGACCTCAACATCGCCGGCATCGCCAAGGCCACCGCCGACCTGGCGGGCAAGGTCCGGGCCAACAAGATCACTCCGGACGAGCTGTCCGGGGCGACCTTCACCATCTCCAACACCGGCTCGCGCGGCGCGCTCTTCGACACGATCATCGTGCCGCCGAACCAGGTCGCGATCCTCGGCATCGGCGCCACGGTCAAGCGCCCCGCCGTGATCGAGACGGAGGAGGGCACGGTCATCGGCGTCCGCGACATGACCTACCTGACCCTCTCCTACGACCACCGCCTGGTCGACGGCGCCGACGCGGCCCGTTACCTGACGGCGGTCAAGGCGATCCTGGAGGCGGGCGAGTTCGAGGTCGAGCTCGGCCTGTAAGGGTCCGCCCCGAGGGGCAACCACCGCGGTACGACGGTGCCCGTCCGGAACCTCCGGGCGGGCACCGCTCTTTCGGCCCGCCACGGGAGCGTGTAAGTCTCGTCTCACCTGCGAGAAAGCGCCCCCGCGCGCCCCTCACGGGCGGCGTCGCGGCTTTATTGTCTATGGGTCAACGCCCTTGGGGCTCAGTCCCCCGCCGAAGGAGCCCGCATGACCACCGCGCCCGTCGTCCACTCGCTGCGCGAACAGATCCGCGAGCACATCGTGGAGGGGATCGTGAGCGGGCGCTGGAAGCCGGGTGAGCGGATCGTGGAGCGGCGGATCGCGACGGAGCTGGAGGTCAGCCAGACGCCGGTGCGGGAGGCGCTGCGCGAGCTGGAGTCGCTGCGGCTGATCGAGTCCGCGCCGAACAAGGGCGTCCGGGTGCGGAACCTCACGGCGGCCGATCTGGAGGAGAGTTACCCGGTCAGGGCCGGTCTGGAGGCCATCGCGGCGGAGCTGGCGGCCGAGCGGCTGGCGGAGGACTGCTCGGCGCTCGAGCCGCATGTCGCCGCGCTGTACGAGGCGGACCGTAACTCCGACGGCACGTCCCAGGTACGGCACACCGTCGCCTTCCACCGCGAACTGGTCCGGGCCGCCGGTAACTCCGTCCTGCTGCACACCTGGGAGGGGCTCGGCATCGAGGTCTTCACCGCCCTCTCCATCCGCTGGCTCGGCACGGTCCAGCAGTCCTACGCGGAGGAGCACGAGGAGCTGGTCGCCGCGTTCCGCCGCCGGGATCCGCGGATCGCGGACCTGGTCAAGGCCCACGTCCTGGGCTGCGCCCCGCACACGGACGACGAGCCGGCGTAGCTCGCCCTCGACTGCGGGTCGGTGGGGGCTTGTCGCGCAGTTCCCCGCGCCCCTGAAGGCTTGGGCCTGCGGCACGCCTTCACCGGGTGGCGCCGTTGAGAAGCACGGGGCGCAGCCCCGGACGCTTTTCAGAGGCGCGGGGAACTGCGCGAGAAACCCCCACCCACCCGCACCCGCCCAACGCACCCCACCCCCCCCCGATCTATTGGGCGCACCCCCGCTCAAACGCCGCCCCACCTGCGAAAACCCCGGACCAGAGCGGCACCCGGTGTCTCCACCGAAGGCACCCCGTGCCGACTTTCTCGTGATCAAGAGGTTTTGCCCCTCAACCCTTTGATCGATCATCGATCAGCGGGTTACAGTCGCCGACGGGCTTCCACCGAGGCCCCAGCCCTGTCCTGCCAAAGACCAAGGGCACCCCCGAACCCTTACCGATGAGGGAACCCCCTTCGACTGAGGAAGGCGGCGCAATGACCGACCCCAACGCCATCCAGCCGAGCGCGCTCGACCAGCTCCCCGACCGGGATCCGGAGGAGACCGCCGAATGGCAGGCCTCGCTGGACGCCGTCACCAAGGCGGCCGGCCCGCACCGTGCCGCGTACCTGATGCGCCGCACCCTGGAGCGTGCCGAGGGCAACGGCATCGCGCTGCCCAAGCTGCTCGAGACGGACTACGTCAACACCATCCCCACCGCCGCCGAGCCGGGCGTGCCCGGTGACGAGGAGATGGAGCGCCGTATCACCGCGTGGAACCGCTGGAACGCGGCCGCGATGGTGACCCGCGGCTCCAAGTACGGCGTGGGCGGCCACATCGCCACCTTCGCCTCCGCGGCCTGGCTCTACGAGACGGGCTTCAACCACTTCTTCAAGGGCAAGGAAGCCGACGGTTCCGGCGACCAGCTCTACATCCAGGGCCACGCCTCCCCCGGCATCTACGCCCGCGCCTTCCTCGACGGCCGGCTGAACGAGGCCCACCTCGACAACTTCCGCCGCGAGTCCGCCGGCAACGGCCTCCCGTCGTACCCGCACCCGCGGCGGCTGCCCTGGCTGTGGGAGTTCCCGACCGTGAGCATGGGCCTCGGCCCGCTCTCCGCCATCTACCAGGCGCGCTTCAACCGCTATCTCACCAACCGCGGCATCAAGGACGTCTCGGCGTCCCACGTCTGGGCGTTCCTCGGCGACGGCGAGATGGACGAGCCCGAGTCGACGGCGGCACTGGCGCTCGCCTCCCGCGAGGGCCTCGACAACCTGACCTTCGTCATCAACTGCAACCTGCAGCGTCTCGACGGTCCGGTCCGCGCCAACTTCAAGATCGTGCAGGAGCTGGAGGCCCAGTTCCGCGGCGCCGGCTGGAACGTCGTCAAGACCCTGTGGGGCACGGCCTGGGACGAGCTGTTCGCCCTCGACACCACCGGCGCGCTCGTCCGCCGGCTGCGCGAGGTACCGGACGCCCAGGTCCAGACGTACCAGACCCGCGACGCCGCCTACATCCGCCAGGACTTCTTCGGCAAGGACCCGGCGCTCGTCGAGATGGCGAAGCTGCTGAGCGACGACAAGATCCTGGAGTGCTTCCACCTCTCCCGCGGTGGTCACGAGGCGCGCAAGGTGTACGCCGCGTACAAGGCCGCCGTCGAGTTCAAGGGCGCGCCGACCGTGATCCTGGCCCAGACCGTCAAGGGCCACACCCTGGGCGAGGGCTTCGCGTCGAAGAACGCCAACCACCAGATGAAGAAGCTCTCGGTGGACGAGTTCAAGACGATGCGCGACCTGCTCGACCTGCCGATCAAGGACGGCGACTTCGTCGACGGCGTCGTGCCCTACGGCCACCCGGGCGCCGACTCCGCAGAGGTCCGCTACCTCCAGGAGCGCCGCGCGGCCCTCGGCGGCCCCGCCCCGGCCCGCCGCGTCCACCCGGTGGCACCGCTGCCGGCCCCGGCCGAGAAGGCGTTCGCCTCCTTCGACAAGGGCTCCGGCTCCCAGAACGTGGCCACCACCATGGCCTTCGTCCGCCTGATCAAGGACCTGGTCCGCGACAAGGAGACGGGCAGGCGCTGGGTGCCGATCGTCCCCGACGAGGCGCGCACCTTCGGTATGGAGTCGCTGTTCCCGTCCCTCGGGATCTACTCCCCCAAGGGCCAGACGTACGAGCCGGTCGACCGCGACCAGCTGATGTACTACAAGGAGGCCGAGAACGGCCAGATCCTCAACGAGGGGATCACCGAGGCCGGTTCGATGGCCGACTTCATCGCCGCGTCGACCGCGTACTCCACGCACGGCGAAGCGATGATCCCGTTCTACATCTTCTACTCGATGTTCGGCTGGCAGCGCACGGCCGACCAGATGTGGCAGCTCGGCGACCAGCTCGGCCGCGGCTTCCTCATCGGCGCGACCGCCGGCCGTACGACGCTGACGGGCGAAGGCCTCCAGCACGCCGACGGTCACTCCCCGGTCATCGCGGCGACCAACCCGGCCGCCCTCACCTACGACCCGGCGTTCGCGTACGAGGTCGCGGCGATCGTGAAGGACGGTCTGCGCCGGATGTACGGCGAGGCCGCGCCCGGTGAGGACCCGAACGTCTTCTACTACCTGACCGTCTACAACGAGCCGCTCCCGCAGCCCGCGAAGCCGGCCGGTCTCGGTATCGACGAGGGCATCGTCAAGGGCCTGTACCGCTTCAACACGGCCGAGTCCGCGGGCGTGACCGTCCCGGCGAACGCCCCGCGCATCCAGCTGCTGGGTTCCGGCACGGCCATCCACTGGGCACTGGAGGCGCAGAAGCTCCTCGCCGAGGAGTGGGGCGTGGCCGCCGACGTCTGGTCGGCGACGTCCTGGAGCGAGCTGCGCAGGGACGCCCTGGACGCCGACGCGGCGCTGCTGCGCGGCGAGGAGCGCGTCCCGTACGTCCGCCAGGCGCTCCAGGGCGCCGAGGGCCCGGTTCTGGCGGTCTCCGACTACATGCGCCAGGTCCCCGACCAGATCGCCCAGTGGGTCGAGCAGGACTACTCCTCCCTCGGCGCCGACGGCTTCGGCCTCTCCGACACCCGCGAGGCGGCCCGCCGGCACTTCGGTGTCGACGCGCAGTCCATCGTCGTGGCGGCGCTCGCGCAGCTGGCGAAGCGGGGCGAGACGAAGGCGGCGGCGGTGAAGGAGGCCCGCGAGAAGTACGGGCTGTAGGGTGCCGGGCGCCTTCTGAGCCGGGGGGCGCGGGTCGGTCGGCGAGTGCGGGTGGTGCGTGGTTTCTCGCGCAGTTCCCCGCGCCCCTGAAGGGATGGGCCTGCGGCCCACCCTTCATACGAAAAGCACGGGCGCAGCCCGGACGCTTTTCAGGGGCGCGGGGAACTGCGCGAACAACCCCACGCACCGCACCCGCCAACGCACCCCCACGGCCCTCCCCCCGACGCGCCCGGCATGATGACCCCATGCGCGCTGCCCGGCTCATCAAGATGGTGCTGCTCCTCCAGTCCCGCCCCTCCATGACCGCCGCCGAGCTGGCCCGTGAACTGGAGGTGTCCGAGCGCACGGTCACCCGGGACGCCCAGGCCCTCTCGGAGGCCGGTGTCCCCGTCTACGCGGACCGCGGCCGGGCCGGTGGGTACCGGCTGATCGGCGGTTACCGCACCCGGCTGACCGGTCTCGCCCGCAGCGAGGCGGAGGCGCTCTTCCTCAGCGGCGTACCGGGGGCCCTCCGCGAGATGGGGCTGGAGGACGCCGCCTCCGCCGCCCGGCTGAAGGTGTCGGCGGCTCTCCTGCCCTCCCTCCGCGACGCCTCGCGCACGGCGGCCCAGCGGTTCCATCTCGACGCGCCGAGCTGGTTCAAGGAGCCGAAGACCCCCGAGCTGCTGCCCGCCGTCGCGGACGCCGTGTGGGACGACCGCCGGATCGCCGCGCGCTACCGCAGGGGCGACACCGAGGTCGAACGGCGGCTGGAGCCGTACGGTCTCGTCCTCAAGGCCGGCGTCTGGTACCTGTGCGCCCGCGTCGCCGACACCGGTGCCCCGGCCGCCGCCGACCCCGGTTCCGGTCCCTTCCGTACGTACCGCATCGACCGTTTCAGCGGCGTGGAGACCGACGGCACCCGTTTCGCCCGGGACGAGGACTTCGATCTGCCGGCGTACTGGGACCGCCAGACTGAACGTTTCTCCCGTTCGATCCTGCACGCCGAGGTCGTCGTACGGCTGTCCCCCGAGGGCCTGCGGAGGCTGCCGCACGTCGTCGACCCCCTGTCGGCGCGGGACGCCCTCGCGGCGACGGACGACACCCCCGACGCACACGGCTGGACGACCCTCACGCTCCGGGTCGAGTCGGAGGAGGTGGCCCGCACCCAGCTCACGGCGCTCGGCGCCGAGGTCGAGGTGCTGGCGCCGGACAGCCTGCGGAGCCGGTTCGCGCGGGACGCGCGGCGGCTCGCCGGGCTGTACCGGGAGACACCGGACGGCTGACAGGGCGCGCACGGCCCGCCGTCGCGCGCCGGCACGGCCGTGCGATCCGTCACGTCCTCCACGTGCGTCCGGCTCCCCGAGGCCCGATGCTTGACCCGTGATGGACGAGACGGAGTTCTGGGAGCTGGTGGACACGACCCGGGAGGACGCCGAGGGCGACCCGGAGGACCAGGCCGACCTGCTCGTGGAACGGCTCGGCCGACTGGACCCGGAGGCGGTGCTCGACTTCGCCCGCCACTTCGAGTCCCGCTACAACCGCGCCTACACCTGGGACCTGTGGGGCGCCGCCTGGGTGCTGCTCGACGGCGCCAGTGACGACGCGTTCGACTTCTTCCGGTGCTGGCTGATCGGCCAGGGCCGGGAGATCTTCGAGGGCGCGGTGCACGACCCCGACTCCCTCGCCGACCTGCTGGACGACTTCGACGACGAGATCGACGGGGACGGCGAGGAACTGGGCTACGCCGCCGACGAGGCGTACGAGCAGCTCACCGGCGTCGTCGCGCCGGACCTCGGCATTCCGCCCGCGCCCGGCGAGCCGGAGGGCACGCCGGTCGACTTCGAGGACGAGGCGGCGCTCGCCGAGCGGTACCCGAAGCTCTGGGAACGCTTCAGGCCCTGACGCCCCGGCTGTTGTCCATGGCTGTTGTCCATCGGCGTCGATCCGCCGGGCCGGCGTCATGACCGGCCCTGGAGACGGGCCGCCAGTTCCCTGATGGCGGGCAGGCGTTCGGCGAGGGCCGCGCCCGGGCAGCTCGTCATGTAACCGTCGCTGTGGCCCGCGAGGGTGGGCAGCAGGACGGTGGTGCCGGCGGCGTAGCGGCTGCGGCTGTTGCTGGAGGTCAGGCGCACACTGCCGCGGGGGTCGCTGTCGGAGAGGCCGAGCTTCCAGGCGACGAGGGCGGCGATCGCGTCGGTCATGGCCTGGGGCACGGGGACGCCGGCGGTGAAGGTGCCGAGGGCGGCGATCCCGGCGGTGCGGTGGTTGAAGCCCTGGGTGTGGGCGCCGGTGACGGGGCGGTCGACACCGCCCGCGCGGCCCTCGTAGATGGTGCCGCAGCGGTCGACGACGAAGTTGTAGCCGATGTCGTCCCACTCGCGGGTGCCGGTCTGACCGGCGTACAGGTAGCGAATGATGCGGGGGGCGTCGGCGCAGTCGTAGCCGTTCGGCGAGTCGGTGTGGTGGATGAAGACGGCGGCGACCCGGTCGTCGTAGCGGGCGGGCGGCTGGCTGCGGCCGTCCCCGGCGAGCCAGTGGCTGCGCGGCACGATGGGCGGTCGGGGCGCGCCGTGCGCCTTGGAGGGCCGTGCCGCGACGGGGCTGGGGGCGGGGCGGCCCGTGGTGTCCACGCCGATCGCGCACAGCACCAGCGCGAGCACGGCCGCGATGCCGGGAAGACAGGCCAGCGCGAGGAGGACCGGGCGCGGCGGACGGGGGCGCCCGCGCCGGGCGCCCCGGTGGCGGGCGGGACGGCGGACGAGGGCGGGAGCGGGTGCAGGTGCGGTCCGCGCGGCGGTGGCGCCGCGCGGACCCCGTATTCGCGCGACCGTGAGGCCGCGCGGGGTCCGCGTTCGGCGCCGCGCCGCACGGAGCGGCCGGCGTCCTCGCGTCCCCCGCGACTTCCGGAACACACGCATGCACCGAGCCTCACCCCGATGCGCCCCCGCCGCGCTGTGGATTGCGCCACCCGGGTGAACGGATTGGAACCATCGTCCCGGTCCGGCACGTTTCACGATTCCAGACGGACGGGTGCGCCGGTGGCCGATTTCCGCATGCCACCGGCGTGCCGTGCGGGCGTGGCTGATCACTGCGCCCACCCCACGCGTACTACTGGGTCCCCAAAGAGAGAGGCGCTGGAGTGGACGTGCTCGACATCCTGCTGATGCTGGTGATCCTGGCGTACGCGGCGTCCGGTTACCGTCGCGGCCTGGTCGCGGGATGTGTGTCCCTCGCCGGTTTCGTGGGCGGCGCGGCGATGGGCGTCTGGGTGCTGCCGTGGATGATGGACCTGGTGGAGCCCGGCACCCCCGCGGCGACGGTCACGGCGGTGCTGACCGTGCTGGTGCCGGGCGTGATCGGGCACGAGCTGGCGGGCCGGCTGGCGCTGCGGCTGCGCCGCGAGATAGACCGCAGCCCGCTGCGCGTGGCCGACGGCATAGGCGGTGCCGCGGCCAACTCGGTCGCCGTGCTCATCGTGGCGTGGGTCGCGGCGAGCGTCCTCGGGGCGTCCTCGTCCCCGCTCGTGACCAACTCGATCCGCGACTCCGCGCTGCTGGGCGCCGTGCAGGACACGATGCCGGAGACCACTCCGGCCTGGTTCTCCAACGCCACGTCCGCGCTCACCGAGGCGGGCTTCCCGCAGGTCTTCAACCCGTTCGAGAACGAGGCGACGGCCGAGGTCGCCAAGCCCTCCGGGGACAATGTGACGGCGGCCGCGACGAACGCCGCCAAGCGCAGCACGGTGAAGATCGAGGGCGTCGCGGGGGCGCAGGGCCGCGAGGGCAGCGGCTTCGTGTACGCGCGCGAGCACGTGATGACCAACGCGCACGTGGTGGCGGGCATCGACGATCCGAGCGTGCGGGTGGGCGGCGTGGGCCGGGCGTTCGAGGGGCGGGTCGTGCTCTTCGACCCCGAGAAGGACGTCGCGGTGCTCTACGTGCCGGGTCTGGAGGCTCCGGTCCTCCGTTTCGACGACACCGCCTCCCGGGGTGACGCGGCGGTCGTCGCCGGCTACCCGGAGGACGGCGGGCTCGACCTCCAGGCGGCCACGGTCGCCAGCCGCATCGACGCGACCGGCCGCAACATCTACAACACGGACGCGGTCACCCGCGAGATCTACTCGATCCGCTCCACCGTCCGCCCCGGCAACTCCGGCGGCCCCCTCCTCACCACCGAGGGCCAGGTCTACGGCGTCGTCTTCGCCCGCTCCACGTCCGACGCGGAGACGGGGTACGTCCTGACGGTCGACGAGGTCGCCCCCGAGGCGAACAGCGCGGCGAACGCGACGAAGGCGGTGGACACGGGCGATCTCGTGACGTCCTGAGCCGGCACCCCGCACACGTCTGTCCCGCGCAGGGCGCCCGGGCGGCGGTGAACCGCTGATTCGGCGTACGGAGGGCAGGATGGAGGCATGGAGACAGATGCGCCCTTGGTGCCCGGTTCCCGTGTGGTGATCGCCGGAGCGTCCGGTCTGATCGGTTCGGCGTTGGCCCGGTCGCTGACGGCCGACGGGTACGAGGTGCGGCGGCTCGTACGGCGTGCGCCGCGCGCCTCGGACGAGGTCCGCTGGGACCCGGACGCCGCACGGGTGGACGTGGCGGGGCTGGAGGGGTGCGCGGCCGTCGTGAACCTCGCGGGCGCGGGAGTGGCCTCGCGCCGGTGGACGGAGGCGTACAAGGAGACGATCCGGCGCAGCCGGGTTCTCGGGACGAGGGTGCTCGCCGAGGCCGTCGCCTCCCTGGACACGCCGCCGAGCGTCTTCGTGAACGGCAGCGCGATCGGGTTCTACGGCGACACGGGCGACCGGGTGGTCGACGAGTCGGCGCCGGCGGGGTCGGGCTTCCTGCCGTCGGTGTGCGTGGAGTGGGAGGGCGCGGCGAAGGCCGCGAGCGACGCGGGGGTGCGGACGGTGTTCGCGCGGACCGGGCTCGTGGTGGCGCGCGGCGGGGGCGCGTGGGGGCCGTTGTTCCCGCTGTTCAAGGCCGGGATGGGCGGGCGGATGGGGAACGGGCGGCAGTACTGGAGCTTCATCTCGCTCCAGGACGAGATCGCCGCGCTGCGCCACCTGATGGAGCGGCCGTCGCTGTCCGGGCCGTTCAACCTGACGGCGCCCGCCCCGCTGACCAACGGGGAGATCACGGAGGCGATGGGCCGGGTGCTGCGCCGGCCCACGCTGTTCACCGTCCCCGCGCCCGCCCTCCGGCTCGCCCTCGGCGGCGTCTCGTCCGACGTCCTCGGCAGCACGCGCGCGGTACCGACCCGTCTGCTGGAGTCGGGCTTCGTCTTCACGCACCCGGACATCGAGGCGGCGATCCGGGCGGCCGCGAAGGACTGAGGCGCCGCCGGCCGCGCAACGCCCGCCGCCCCGGACGACGTGGGACGCCCCCCCGACGCCATGCTCGCGCCGGTGCTTTACGGGTCTTCCCCCCGGGGGCTTGCCGGAGTTTGCCGGGTCTTCCCCGGGGCTTGCCGGGTCTTCCCCGGGGCTTTCCAGGGCTCCTGGGGCTTTCCTGGGGCGCGGGAACCGCGGTGCGAGCCCCTGGCCGCCCGCGCCCGCCGTGTGCCACCACCCGCCCGGGCCGGCAGGCATGAGGTCCCAGGGGCGCCGTGGGGACGCCGGGCGCACGCACCTGTGCGGCATGCCCCCGTGCGAGGGGCACGCGCGACTTCCCCGGCCGGCCCGGGAAACCGCACGCTCATGCCGAACTCAGGTATTCCAGAAGGCCGTTGAGGGCATGACGTCCCCAGCAGCCGCGCGACCTCGGGAGGGGCACGTGCTTGAGTCGGTGTACCAATCCACGTACTCAGCGGACACGGAGACCGTGGACGTCATCGTCGTCGGAGCCGGCGTGGCCGGCCTCGCCGCAGCCGGACATCTGACCAGGGCGGGTCTGACGACCACCGTTCTGGAGGCCGCACCCGCCATCGGCGGCCGGATGTCGACCGAGAAGATCGACGGCTTCCGCCTCGACCGCACCGCCCAGTTGCTCTTCACCTCCTACCCCGAACTGCGCCGCACGCCGGGCCTGGACACCCTGCCCCTGCGCCCGTTCGCCCCGGGTGTCCTGCTCTACGCCGACGGCCATCACCACCGGGCCGGCGCCACCCCGGCCCTCCGGAGCGCAAGGGGCGCACTCACAGCCGCACGCGCCCTCGCAAGCGCCCCCAGGCTGCCCCGGAACGGCCGCGCGCAGGGCCGTCTCCCGGGCCGGCCGACGGGGACGCGTCCGGGCCGGCTGGGAGCACCCGCCGACCAGTCCCGGCTGGCCATGGCGCTGGCCCGGCTCGCCGCGACCGCGCCGGAACGGCTCGCCGGCCGCGCGGAGCTGCCGATCGCCGAGGCCCTGGCGAACCGGGGCTTCCCGCCCCGGACGATCGACGGTTTCGTACGCCCCCTGCTGGCCGCCCTGCTCGCCGACCCGGCGCTGGAGACCTCCAGCCGCTGTGCCGACCTGGCCCTGCACGCCTTCACCACGGGCCGGTTGTGCCTGCCGGAGGGCGGCGCCGACACCCTGCCGGAGCTGCTCGCCGCGGCCCTTCCGCCGGGCACCGTCCGTACCGGGGTCAGGGCCACCGCGATCAGTACGACCTCGGTGACGACGGCCGACCACGGGGAACTGCCCTGCCGGGCCGTGGTCCTGGCCACGGACGCCCGGTCCGCGGCCGAGCTGCTGCCGGGGCTGCGCGTTCCTGACTTCCATCCGGTGACCGTGCTGCACCACGCCACCGACGAACTCCCACCGGGCGAGGGGGTGCTGCTCCTCGACGCGGACCGCGGCGGGCCCGTCTCGCACACGGCGGTCATCAGCCAGGTCGACCCGACCCGGGCACCGGCGGGCCGCGCGCTCATCAGCTCCACGGTGCTCGGCACGCCTCCGGACCCGGCCCACCTGGACGCCACCGTCCGCGCCCAACTGGCCCGGCTGTACCGCACGTCCACGGCCCGTTGGGAGCTGCTGGCGGTCCATCACGAGCCCGAGGCCGTGCCCGCGATGCCCGCGCCGCACGACCCTCGGCGCCCGGTGCGGCTGCTGGCCGGTCTGTACGTCTGCGGCGACCACCGTGACACGAGCACCGTCCAGGGCGCCCTCCACTCGGCCCGCCGGGCGGCGCACGCCGTCCTCACGGACCTGGACGCCCACCCGACCCCCATGGAGGAGGCGCTCGAAGCGGCCGCGTGACGACGCAGGACCAAGGGGCGCCCGGATCACCTCCGGGCGCCCCTGAGCGTGCGGCACACAGGCCGTCGCGCGCTCCCTATCCCAGGGCGGCCACCTTGTCCCGGTAGCCCCGGACGGGGGCCGCGTCCCGGTACGGCTCCAGTCGGCGCTCGAAGTCGCGTACGTACTCCACGGCGCGCACCGACCGCATCTCCGCGGCCTGCCCGGCGGCCTCCGCGCCCAGTTGGCAGGCCTGGTCCAGCTCGCCCAGCCCGAGACGGGCGGAGGCGAGCACGACCCGGCAGAAGAGCCGGCTGCGGGCGAAGGCGGGCGCCCTCAGCTGCAACGACCGCTCGGCGTGCTGGGCGGCGGCGCGGTACTGCTGGAGGTCGCGGTGGCTGTGCCCGAACTCGTCGGCGAGTTGGGCCTCGTCGAAGAAGCGCGCCCAGTAGGGGACCTCGTCGCCGGGGCGGGCGGCCTCCAGGGCCCGCTCGGCGCGGACCAGCGCGGCCGTGGAGGCCCGTACCTCGCCGAGGACCGCGTGCCCGCGGGCCTCGACGGCGTGCAGCAGCGACTGCACGACCGGCGGCACGGCGGACCCGACGCCCTGCTGGGCGACGCGCGCGAGCTGCACGGCCTCCCGTCCGTGCCCCAGATAGACCGCCTGACGGCTCATCGTGACCAGGACGTACGCCCCGTACGCCCGGTCGCCCGCCGCCTGCGCCAGGCGGAGCGCCTGCACGAAGTACCGCTGGGCGAGCCCGTGGGCGCCGATGTCGTACGAGGTCCAGCCGGCGAGCCGGGTGAGGTCGGCGGCGGCCGCGAAGAGCCGCCGGCCGACCTGTTCGCCGTAGGCGCCGCGCAGCATCGGCTCGGCCTCGTGCTCCAGGTAGCGTACGAGGGCCTGGCGGGCGTGGCCGCCGCCGTAGGCGTTGTCGAGGGCGCGGAACAGCTCGCCGACCGAGCGGAGGGCGGCGATGTCCCCGGAGGTGACCTTCTGGCCGGGGCCGCGCTCGGTCTGGCTGCGCTGCCGGGGGACGGCCGGGCGGCCCTGCGGGGGGACGCGGGTGGCGGCCGGGTCGCCCCGGCCCACCCGGTCGTCGGCGCGGCCGATCAGCCAGTCCCGGCTGGGGACGACGAGTCCGGCCGGGGTGAAGGCGATCTTCCGCAGTTCGGCGTGGCTGCCGGAGTCCTTGCGCCACAGACCGCTGACGATGTCGATGGCCTCCTCGGGGGTCGCGGCGAACTCCAGCCCCGCGTACACGGGGGCGCAGGCGTCGAGACCGAGGTCCTGAGCGGTGAGCCTGCGGCCGAGGCGGCGGGTGAACACCTCGGCGATGAGCGCGGGCGTGGTGCCCCTCGGCTGCTGGCCTCGCAGCCAGCGGGTGACCGACGTCTTGTCGTATCTGAGATCGAGGCCGTGTTCGAGACCGAGCTGGTCCACACGACGCGCTAGTCCCGCGTTGGAGAACCCCGCTTCTGCGATGAGGGCGGCGAGCTGGCGGTTGGGGGTGCGCTGCGCGGGTCGTTCCGTCATCTGCGGTGCGGTCTCCTGCCTTCCGGGTGTCGGCGGGGTGCCCGGATTGCCTGGTGAGAAGCCTTTGCGGCCTTGTGAACGGCGCGAATGTAGCGGAGAGTAAGCACGCGATCGCACACTTCCGCGTCGGTTCATCCGATCGTGTGAGGATTAGCCGCACGGCTGACGGGCCGGGGGCGCGGTGTACGCCGGCGGTCGTCCTCGTGCGCCGGTGGGACGGCCGTCGAACATCGCGCCGTCGTACGGTCGTACAGTGGCGTGGGCGCGTCACGCGCCTGACACAGCTATCGCGGTACCGCCGCACGGCCGTACCGCCGAGGGAGGCGCTTGCCGTGAGTGGGTTGCGGTTCGTCCGCATGGGGTTCGGCACGGAGGCCGTCGAGTACCAGGAGGCGTGGGACGAGCAGCGCCGGGTGCACGCGGCGCGCTTCGCCGACGAGGTCCCCGACACCGTGCTGCTCCTGGAGCACCCGCCGGTCTACACGGCCGGCCGGCGCACGGCCGACGACGAGCGCCCCCTCGACGGCACACCCGTCATCGACGTGGACCGCGGCGGCAAGATCACCTGGCACGGCCCCGGCCAGCTGGTCGGCTACCCGATCCAGAAGCTGCCGCGCCCGGTGGACGTGGTGGCCCATGTGCGCCGCCTGGAGGAGGCCCTGATCCGCACGTGCGCCGAGTTCGGCGTGGAGACGACGCGGGTCGAGGGCCGCAGCGGGGTGTGGGTGTTGGGCGACCCCGTCGAGCAGCGGCTCGGCGGCCTCTCCCTGGACCTCGACCCCCGGATGCACGACGACGAGTTCGACCCCCGGCTCAACGGTCCCGAGTACGCGCCCTCCAACGCGGGGCAGCGGCGCGAGGACCGCAAGATCGCGGCGATCGGGATCCGGGTGGCGAAGGGCGTGACGATGCACGGTTTCGCGCTGAACGTAAACCCCGACAACCGCTGGTTCGACCGGATCATCCCCTGCGGGATCCGTGACGCGGGCGTCGCGTCCCTCGCGACGGAACTGGGCCGCGACGTCACGATCGCCGAGGTCCTCCCCGTCGCCGAGAAGCACCTGCGCGACGTACTGGAGAACGCCGACCTCAGGCCGAGGGTCGTGGAACGCGCGTCGGCGTGAGATCCGGGCGGGCCGCGGGCCCGTCGCCCGGGGAATGCGGCCCAGGAGCCGAAGGTTGCCCACCTCGGGAAGCGACAACCGCACGGGCGTACCCTGGGGTGCGCCGAAGAATCGAAGCTACAGGGAGCCGATGTGTCCGCAGTCTCACCCGACGGACGCAAGATGCTGCGCCTGGAGGTCCGCAACAGCCAGACCCCCATCGAGCGCAAGCCCGAGTGGATCAAGACCCGGGCGAAAATGGGTCCCGAGTACACCGCGATGCAGAAGCTCGTGAAGAGCGAGGGCCTGCACACGGTCTGCCAGGAAGCCGGCTGTCCCAACATCTACGAGTGCTGGGAGGACCGCGAGGCGACGTTCCTCATCGGCGGCGACCAGTGCACCCGCCGCTGCGACTTCTGCCAGATCGACACCGGCAAGCCCGAGGCGCTCGACCGTGACGAGCCCCGCCGCGTCGGCGAGTCCGTGGTCACCATGGACCTGAACTACGCCACCATCACCGGCGTCGCCCGCGACGACCTCCCCGACGGCGGCGCCTGGCTGTACGCGGAGACGGTCCGCCAGATCCACCAGCAGACCGCCGGCCGCGAGGGCGGCCACACCAAGGTCGAGCTGCTCGCTCCGGACTTCAACGCCGTGCCGGAGCTGCTCCAGGAGGTCTTCGCCTCCCGCCCCGAGGTCTTCGCGCACAACGTCGAGACCGTCCCCCGCATCTTCAAGCGCATCCGCCCCGGCTTCCGCTACGAGCGCTCCCTGAAGGTCATCACCGAGGCCCGCGACTACGGCCTGGTCACCAAGTCCAACCTGATCCTCGGCATGGGCGAGACCCGCGAGGAGGTCAGCGAGGCGCTCCAGCAGCTGCACGACGCGGGCTGCGAGCTGGTCACCATCACCCAGTACCTGCGGCCGAGCGTCCGGCACCACCCCGTGGAGCGCTGGGTCAAGCCGCACGAGTTCGTGGAGCTGAAGGAGGAGGCCGAGGAGATCGGCTTCTCCGGGGTGATGTCCGGCCCGCTGGTCCGCTCCTCGTACCGCGCCGGCCGGCTGTACCAGATGGCCGTCGAGAAGCGCGGCACATACGTCGCCTCGCAGGCCGTCTGACCCTCCTCTCTCGGGCTCCGGCTCCCTGTCCCTCTTAGGGCTCCGGCTCCCGTCCCTCTTCGGGCTCCGGCTGGGGTCCGAGCCGGGCTCCGGCTCGGATCCGAGCCCCCTCGGGCCGTTCTCCGGTGGCCGTGCGGCGACACGTGGTGCGGCCAGTCGAGTGGCACGGAGTGCCAGGCAAACGTGTGAATCTGAGCACAAGAACCTACCGGCCGGTAATGGCCGATTGGCCGCGGTCCTGACCGTTCTCCCAGATGGGGGCTCTGTCAGGGCCGCGTCGAGGTTTGAGTACCGCCAATCCAGGCTTCATGGGCGTTTGACCGGTCGGTCACGCCCTGGTAACACCAATCAGTGACCCTGGTTTCACGCCCGGTACAGACCCAGCCCACGCACCCGATCCCTAGGGGGGACCTCATCATGCAGGCCGCGCCCGTTCGCGCCACCGCGATCCCGTCGTTCACCGATGCACTCCGTGCCGTCGAGTCGCTGCTCCTCAGCGGCGGCCAGCGCACCGCCCGTCGCAACGCGTGGACCTCCGTCCTGGAGGACCGCCGCCGCGCCAAGGACCGTGTCGAGGCCGAGCGCGTCCTCGAGGCCGCCGTCTCCTCGCGCACCTCGTGAGGCACCACGCCGACCTCGTGAGGCACCACGCCTGACGGAAGCACTACCACCGACGCACCATGACTGACGCACCACTCCGGCCACCCACGGCCCCGTGAGCGGGGAACAGCCGACCGCCCGAAGGCTCGACCGCGACTCCGCACCGCGACCGCTCAGGCGCCGCGCCGTGGCCGCTGAGGCCGCCCACCACGGCCGTTCAGGCACCACCCGCACCACCGAGGCACCGCCGCCGCCCGGCGCCGCTCCCCCCGCGTCGTCGCCGGTCACCGGACCCCACCGGCACCGCCGTCGTCCCCGCTTCCCCGGACACGTAGACTTCGTGCCATGGCGAGGAAGGAAACCGCAGCGGACGCTGCGAACCCCGGGCGACTCAAGCAGATCGCTCTGACGTACAAGATGACCCGCAGGGCCGACAAGAAGATCGGTCTTGTACTCGCGGCTGTCGGAATCATCACCTTCGGTGTCTTCCTCGCGATCGGCTTCTTGATCGGGCACCCCATCTATCTCGGCATCCTGGGCCTCCTGCTCGCCTTCCTCGCGACGGCGATCGTCTTCGGACGGCGGGCCGAGCGGGCCGCGTTCGGGCAGATGGAGGGCCAGCCGGGTGCCGCCGCGGCGGTGCTGGACAACGTGGGCCGAGGCTGGACGACCACCCCGGCGGTCGCGATGAACCGCAACCAGGACGTGGTCCACCGGGCCGTCGGCAAGGCCGGCATCGTCCTGGTCGCCGAGGGCAACCCGAACCGGGTGAAGAGCCTGCTGGCCGCCGAGAAGAAGAAGATGGCCCGGATCGTGGTGGACGTGCCCGTGCACGACCTGATCGTGGGCACCGGCGAGGGCCAGGTCGAGCTGAAGAAGCTCCGCACGACCATGCTGAAGCTGCCCCGCGTGCTCTCCGGCCCCCAGGTGACCGCCACCAACGACCGGCTCCGCGCCATGGGCGACCTGATGAGCAACATGCCGCTCCCCAAGGGCCCGATGCCCAAGGGCATGCGGATGCCGCGCGGCGGGAAGATGCGCTGACCTCCCCCGGCTGACACCACTCTCCTCGTACGACGAAGGGGGCGCCCGGAAGACTCCGGGCGCCCCCTTCTCGTGCGTATCGGGGCTCGTACGACTCGGCGTTCTCGAACGCGGCGGGCTAGATCCGTACCTCCACCGTCCGCGCCAGGCGGTCGTGGAGGCCGCGGCCGTCGCGGTCCCAGACCAGGGCGGGGATGGCGAGGCACAGCAGGACGCTGCGGACGAGGGCGCGCCAGGGGTTCACCGTGCCCGTGTCCTGGGCGATCACCCGGAGGCCGAAGAGGCGCTTGCCGGGGGTGAAGCCCACGGTGCCCAGGGTGAGGACGTGGAGCAGGAAGAAGATGAGCAGGGCCCAGTTGCTGGTGGCCTGGTCGTAGCCGTCGGTGATCAGGCCGTATGCGATCAAGAGGCACAGACCCCAGTCCACGGCCAGCGCGCCCAGGCGGCGGCCCGGGCGGGCGATGGAACCCGGCCCCTCCTCCGGCAGACCGAGCTGCTCGCCCCGGTATCCGAAGTCGACACCCGCGTCCTCGGCGGCCGCGCGGGGGCCGGAGAGCCACGATCCGATTGCTTGCCTCTTGTCCACTCGAACACCGTACTGCGACCGTTCTGCCATTCGGACAGGTGGGGTCAGGTACGGGATGTCCGGTTAACTTGTGCGAAACAAATGGGTCACGTACGAGAAATCACCCGTCCCTAGGGTCGAGAACAGCGTGTGCCACCGCACTGGCCGCACGAACGAACTACCACCCCGGCGGGATGGTCGGGAGTAGGAGGAGCTGGATGTTCCAGAACGCCGACGAGGCCAAGAAGTTCATCGCGGACGAGGACGTCAAGTTCATCGACGTCCGCTTCTGCGACCTGCCGGGCGTGATGCAGCACTTCACGATCCCGGCCGAGGCCTTCGACCCGGCCGAGGAGCTGGCCTTCGACGGCTCCTCGATCCGCGGCTTCCAGGCCATCCACGAGTCCGACATGGCGCTCCGCGCCGACCTGTCCACCGCGCGCGTCGACCCGTTCCGCCGCGACAAGACGGTCAACGTCAACTTCTTCATCCACGACCCGATCACGGGCGAGCAGTACTCCCGTGACCCGCGCAACGTGGCGAAGAAGGCCGAGGCGTACCTCGCGTCCACCGGCATCGCCGACACCGCGTACTTCGGCCCCGAGGCCGAGTTCTACGTGTTCGACAGCGTGCGCTTCAAGACGTCGGAGAACGAGTCCTTCTACCACATCGACTCCGAGGCGGGCGCCTGGAACACCGGTGCGCTGGAGGACAACCGCGGTTACAAGGTCCGCTACAAGGGCGGCTACTTCCCGACCCCGCCGGTCGACCACTTCGCCGACCTCCGCGCGGAGATCTCGCTGGAGCTGGCCAAGTCCGGTCTCCAGGTCGAGCGCCAGCACCACGAGGTGGGCACCGCCGGCCAGGCCGAGATCAACTACAAGTTCAACACGCTGCTCGCCGCGGCCGACGACCTCCAGCTCTTCAAGTACATCGTGAAGAATGTGGCCTGGCGCAACGGCAAGACCGCGACCTTCATGCCGAAGCCGATCTTCGGTGACAACGGCTCGGGCATGCACGTCCACCAGTCGCTGTGGTCGGGCGGTTCCCCGCTCTTCTACGACGAGGCCGGTTACGCGGGCCTGTCGGACACCGCCCGCTACTACATCGGCGGCATCCTCAAGCACGCCCCGTCGCTGCTGGCCTTCACCAACCCGACGGTGAACTCGTACCACCGTCTGGTGCCGGGCTTCGAGGCCCCGGTCAACCTGGTGTACTCGCAGCGCAACCGCTCCGCGGCCATGCGTATCCCGATCACGGGTTCGAACCCGAAGGCCAAGCGCGTCGAGTTCCGCGCGCCCGACTCCTCCGGCAACCCGTACCTGGCCTTCTCGGCGCTGCTGCTCGCGGGCCTCGACGGCATCAAGAACAAGATCGAGCCGGCCGAGCCGATCGACAAGGACCTCTACGAGCTCGCCCCCGAGGAGCACGCGGGCGTCCCGCAGGTCCCGACCTCCCTCCCGGCCGTCCTCGACTCCCTCGAGCGCGACCACGAGTTCCTCCTCCAGGGCGACGTCTTCACGCCGGACCTGATCGAGACGTGGATCGACTACAAGCGCGCCAACGAGATCGCCCCGCTCCAGCTCCGCCCGCACCCGCACGAGTTCGAGCTGTACTTCGACGTGTGATATCACCCCAGGTCAGAGCGGGTCTCCGCTCTCCTGGGCCGTCTGTGGGCCGTCGGCCGTGCCCTTCCTCACCGGAAGGGCACGGCCGACGGCCTTTTTCGGGGCCCGCGCCGCGAACGGCCACGGCCGGTCGCGCAGATCCCTATGGGCGGGTCGGCCAGAGCAGGGCCTGGGCGGCGATTACCTGTTCGCCGTTGTGGGTGAGGGCTGGGCTTCCGTGCGGTTCGTAGCCGAGGGCGATCATTTCGCTCACGCGTTGGCAGAACGTGGCGTCGTCCGGGCCGGTCAGGAGGCGGTACACGGGCAGTCCGTCTGGTGGTGTGCTCATGAGGAGAAGGGTCCCAGGGGCGTGGGCGTCCCCGTTCTGGTTTTCCGGGGCGGGGGCGCCGTCGTATGGTTTCTGTACGGCTGTTCGATGGACAACGGGGAGACACGGGGATGCCCGAACAGGACGACAGCGAGCGGGAGTTCGACCTCAAGTGGGCGGACAACGCCGCGCACAAGGAGCCCTCCGCGCGGGCCCGGATGCTGGCCGCGCGCTGGAAGGAGAACCCGCCCGCACCGCAGCCCTTCCGCGCCGATCCCGGTCCGCGCGCACCGCGCCGGTCGAGCTGGGTGTCGACGCTCGTGGTGTTCGGCTGCGTGGCGGGGCTGATCGCGGTGATCGGCTACCTCAACTACCGGTCCTCGTACTGAGCCGGCCCCGCCCCGCCGGCTCTCGGAGCCCCGGGCCGCCGCCCGAGCGCACAATGGAAGCGGAAGGCGGAACGGGTGCCTGCCTGAGTGCGGGGTGGTACGGATGTCGAGCCGGTTCCGGAGTGATCCCCGGCTGACCGCGCGGATGACGGTCACGTTGTTCCTGCTCGGGCTGCTGTACGTCGTGTTCGCGGCCGTGCTGATCGCGCTGCTGAAGTCCTGGGTGCTGGTCGTGGTGATCGCGGCCCTGCTGCTGGGGACGCAGTACTGGTACTCCGACCGGGTGGCCCTGTACGCCATGCGCGGGCGCGTCGTGGAGGCCGAGGAGTATCCGCGGCTGCACGGGGTGGTGGACCGGCTCTGCGCGGTCGCGGACGTCCCGAAGCCCCGGGTCGCGGTGGCGGAGATGGACATGCCGAACGCGTTCGCGACCGGGCGGAACGCCGATCACGCGGTCGTGTGCGTGACGACCGGCCTGCTCGGCCGGCTCGAGACGGACGAGCTGGAGGGTGTGCTCGCGCACGAGCTGTCGCATGTGGCGCACCGCGACGTCGCCGTGATGACGATCGCCTCGTTCCTCGGGGTGCTGGCGGGCCTGGTCGTACGGTTCGCGTTCTACTCGCACATGTTCGGCGGGCGCCGGGACCAGAACACCGCCGTGGTCTTCAGCGTGGTGATGGGGGTCTCGGCCGCCGTGTACGTGCTGAGCTTCCTGCTGATCCGTGTGCTGTCCCGGTACCGGGAGCTGGCCGCCGACCGGGCGGGCGCGCTGCTCACCGGGCGGCCCTCGGCCCTCGCCTCCGCGCTGACCAAGGTCACCGGGGACATGGCGCGGATCCCCACCCGTGACCTGCGGACCTCGCAGGCGTTCAACGGCTTCTACTTCGCCCCCGCCCTGGGCGACCACCCGCACCTGGCCCGCTTCTTCGCCACCCACCCGCCCCTGGAGCAGCGGCTCGAACAGCTCGGCAGGATCTCCGTGGAGCTGGGTGACGCGCCCGCGCCCGGTTCGGGGAAGGCCGGCTGAGCGGCCATGGGGCTGCTGGACGTGATCCTCGGCCGTACGAAGCCGGTGCCGCCCGATCTGGACCGGCTGTTCGCCCTGCCGTCCGCCGCGGTGACGCTGGAGGCCGCGGCCTCCCTCACGCCGACCGGGACGGGCTCGGTGTGCTTCGCGTCGGTCGAGGGCGCGGCCTTCGACGACGTACGGCGGGAGGTACGGGCGCTGCTCGACGCGGACGCGGAACGGGACGCCGAGCGGGACGCGGCGGCGGGTGTCGAGGCCGTGCGGGACGAGTACGGGTACTCGTGGCTGGTGTCCCGGCGGCGGCCGGAGGAGCTGCCCGCGCTGGTGGGTGATCTCCACGCCGTCAACAGCGCCTTGGAGGGCGGCGGGTTCGGGCCGCAGCTGCTGTGCTCGGTGGTCGGGTTCCGGGGCGATGGGGGTGACGGGGGCGATGGGGGTGGTGCGGGCAGGGAGAGCGGTGCGGGTGGGGAGGGCCGGGAGCTGGTGCGGCTGGGGCTCGTCTATCTCCACAAGCGCGGAACGTTCTACCCGTTCGCGCCGGTGGCGGGCGCGGCGGCCCGGCGTGACAACGCGCTGGAGCTGCGGGTCAGGGCGGTCCTCGCGGAGGAGCTGCGGATCGAGCCGGATCTGGGCCGGTGGTTCCCCCTCTGGGGTGCCCCGGGGCTGTGACCGCCCCGGGGCACCGTCCGCTCCGTGCCGCTCTGTCTCCCGCTACTTGCCGCTCTTCTCCCGCTCCTGCCGACGGGCCTCGAAGGGCCGCTCGCGACGGTAGCGGCGCTCCCACTTCGCCTGCTGGTCACGGCGCTCCCGGTAGGCGCGGTAGGAGGCGGGCTGTGCGCCGCCGCCCGCCGGGGGACCCGACGAGGACGCCGCCGAGCCGCCGCCGGTGCGGCAGTGGCGGATGTACAGGTACAGCAGCCCGACCGCCGCGAGCCAGAGCAGTTCGTTCGAGAAACCGAGGACGACCAAGACCGCGGTCGCCGAAAGGATCAAGGTGCCCACGGCGGGCCTCCTTGGGGTGTGCGTGGGTGTGGGCAGCGATGCCCGTCCCGCACCGTCCGCTGCGGACGCTGCCGGACACTCGACTGGCCCGTCCAGGATGCTGGGCGGGCGTGGGCGCCCGCACCCGAATAAAGGGGACGGTGGGGCCTGCGGACGGCTTCGGAGGGGTGATTGTCAGTGGTGTCCGGGAGGATGGGCGGACGGAACGAGTGATGTTCGGGTGGAGGCGGCGGCATGGGGGAAGCACGGCGGTACGTGGGTGTGGCCGAGCGTCGGGCGCGGCTCGGGGCGCGGCAGCGGTTGGCCGGATCCGTACGGGCCGCCTGCCCCGAGGAGGTCGCCGAGTCGCTGGTCGCGCTGCACGGCTCGGACCCGGCGACGGTGTATCTCGCGGTGGGCGCGCGGCTCGCCGAGCCGGAGCGGACGGTGGCCGAGACCGAGCGGGCGCTGTACACGGACCGGACCATGGTGCGGATGCACGGCATGCGGCACACGGTGTTCGTGTTCCCCGCCGGGCTGACCGCCGTGGTGCACGCCTCGACCGGCATCTCGGTCGCCGCGAGGGAACGGGCCTCGCTGCTCAAGGACATGGCGGCGGCCGGCGCCCCGGACGCGGCCTGGCTGAAGGAGGTCGAGGAGTCGGCGCTCACCGCGCTGGCCCGGCGCGGCCAGGCCACGGCGGCGGAACTGGCCGAGGACGAGCCCCGGTTGAGGGAGCGGTTCGTGTACGCGGCCGGAAAGCCCTACGAGGGGGTGCACACCGTCTCCACGCGGCTGCTGAGGGTGCTGGGCGTGGAGGGCAGGGTGGTGCGGGGGCGGCCGCTCGGTTCCTGGACGTCGAGCCAGTTCCGCTGGGCCGTGGCGCCCGCGCATCCCGAGCTGGACGTGGCGGAGGCCCAGGCGTCGCTCCTCGGGCGGTGGCTGGCGGCGTGCGGCCCCGCGACCGAGGCGGATCTGAAGTGGTGGACGGGCTGGCGAGTCACCGAGGTCCGCCGGGCGCTCGCGGCGATCGGGGCGCGGGCCGTGACGCTGGACGAGGGCACGGGGTACGTGGTCGCCGGGGACGAGGAACCGGTCGCGGGGCCGGACGAGCCCTGGGCCGCCCTGCTCCCGGCCCTCGACCCGACCGCGATGGGCTGGCGGGAACGCGACTGGTACCTGGCGCCGGAACTGCTCCCCGCGCTCTTCGACCGCAGCGGCAACGTGGGTCCGACGGTGTGGTGGAACGGCCGCGTGGTGGGCGGTTGGGCGCAGCGCGCGGACGGCGAGGTCGTATGGCGTCTGCTCACCACGGACGGGGTCGGTACGGAGGCGCGGGGCGCGATCGCCGAAGCGGCTGAGCGGTTGCGGGCGTGGGTGGGCGGGACGAGGGTCACGCCGCGCTTCCGGACGCCGCTGGAGAAGGAGTTGGGTGGGCAGGCGTGAGGGCCGGGCGCCTTGTAGCTCGGGGGTGCGCGGTTCGTTGGCGGGTGCGGGTGCGTTGTGGTTTCTCGCGCGGTTCCCCCGCGCCCCTGAAGGTTTCGGGGCTGCGGCCCGGCCTTCAGCTGAAAAGCACGGGGCGCAGCCCCGGGCGCTTTTCAGGGGCGCGGGGAACCGCGCGAACACCCCCCACCCACCCGCACCCGCCAACGATCGCGCCCACCCACTGACCGCGGTGCCGGACGCCCGGAAAAGGGCGGCGCCCGGCACCCCGGTTCACTTCGCGGGACACTCCTTCCACGCCAAGTGGTAGATCGTGCTGATGTCCCCGTCCGTCGAGTCCATCGTCATGAAGCTCGTGCTGTTCGCCGGCGCCGACCCCCGGTTGACGCGCAGCTCCGTGTTGATGTTGAAGTTGCGCTCGACACCGCACGGCGCCCACACCAGCTGGGCCCAGTCGGTCTCGTCCGTGGCCTGCCAGTTGTCCTCGTAGGGGCCGTTGAAGGCGTGGCTCCGGGCGGCCGTGTCCGGGGAGCCCTGGAAGTAGTAGGAGGCCTTCTGCGTGCCGTTGGCGCCGCGCTGGAGTGAGGCGAAGCCTCGGTAGTCGACGCTCGCGATGGCGTAGGTGAAGCCGCTCGGCACATGAACCCTCAGGTTGAGCTGGCAGTTCTTGCGGAACGCGGTGGAGGGCGCTCCGCCGCCGACCTGGGCGAGGTACTCGCTGTAGGTCACGGTGAACGCCGTGTTGTCCGGGGAGACGGCGACCGCCGTCGTGCCCTGGGGGCAGCCGGAACCGTTCACCGTGGCGACCTTGATGATGATCTTGTCCGGCGGCGGGTTGTCGAAGGGATCCGTCGCGTGCGCGGGAAGCGCGCCGGCGAAGAGGGCGGCTACGGCACCGCCCAGGAGGAGACCACGAACCATGGGGGGTTCTCCCAACGTAGACATGCACATGTCATGCAGACATGCGCGACGACCCCGACCAGCTGTGAAAGAGCTGTGAAGACTGTGGGGCGACCGCATCGTATGGACCCCGGGCGGGCACGGCTAGGGCGATCTCCGGCCAACCCTGGCGGCCGGAGATCGCCCTTTTTCCCGGCCGTTCGAACCCCCCAACACGCCGATGCCGCCCACCCCGTGGGGCGGACGGCACACGTAGGACCGCGTCAACGGTCCGGACTCAACAGCCCGATGTCAGCGGTCCGATATCAGCGGTCCGATATCAGCGGCAGTACCGCATCAGCGCCCGGACCATGTGGCACGTGGTGTCGGACGGCGGGTGCACGCCGATCACCTCGGCGGTGCTCCGGATCGTCTCGTTGCGCGCCTGGTTCGGCATGTAGACACCGGAGTCCAGCAGGGCGATGGCGAGACGCATCGCCTTCAGGCGCCGGTTGTGCGTGATGTACCACTCCCGCGGGCGGCCCGGCGGCAGCGTGTGCTTCACGACGGGCTCGTACGGCAGGTCGAGCAGGACGGGCTGCTTGGCGGTTGACTGGGTGGGCAGCGGCTTCGACTTCAGTGCGGCAGCGGGCACGGACATCCTCCTGTCGCGGTCTGGGCGCCGCCGGAAATCCCCCCGTCGGCAACCCTCGAACACTGCTTCTATTTTACTACCCCCCACTGACAATCGCCCCTGGCCAGAAGGGCTTTGAGCGGTTCTGTGACAGGGGTGGAACACGGGTTTCCGGGGGTCTCGGGACGCCGTCCGGCGAGCCGGGAACGGTTGGCTACGGTGGGGTCATGGAGATCTGGATCAACCCCGCCTGTTCCAAGTGCCGCAGCGCCATCAGCCTGCTCGACGCGGAGGGCGCCGACTACACCGTCCGCCGCTATCTGGAGGACGTCCCGAGCGAGGACGAGATCCGCGAGGTGCTCGACCGACTCGGGCTCGAACCGTGGGACATCACCCGCACCCAGGAGGCCGCCGCGAAGGAGCTGGGCCTCAAGGAGTGGGCACGGGACGCAGGCGCGCGCGACCGGTGGATCAAGGCCCTCGCCGAGCACCCCAAGCTCATCCAGCGGCCCATCATCACCGCGGACGACGGTACGGCGGTGGTGGCCCGCACGGACGACGCCGTACGGGACGCACTGTCGCGGTAGGCGCGCCCCGACTCCTGTGTGACGCAGGTTACTTCGGAGACTGCCGTAACCGTTGAGTAACCTCGTTCGGTATCTCGTACATAGCGGCGTACGCTCCCCTACCTCTCAGGAGGCGCGAATGTCGCGCAGGAGAACTCTCAGTACGAAGAAGAAGATCGCGCTGTTCGTCGGTGCGGCGGCGGTGGCGGGTGGCGGGGCCTTCACCATGGCGGCCACCTCGAACGCGGCGCAGACCGCCGCGGATTCCAGTGTCTGCCAGGGTCTGGCCACCGCGCTCGGCAACAACCAGAAGTTCATCGACGGCCAGCGCGCCGACCCGGACGCGCAGTCCGAGGCCCGGATCGCCAACCGCGAGGCCGTCATCAAGCAGATCAAGGTGCAGCAGGAGGCGTCCGGCTGCGTCGTCGGGGAGTCGGCTCAGGGCTCCCAGGCGGCACAGCCCCCGCAGCCGGGCGGCGCGGCGACCGGGGGGTCGGCTCAGGACCCCCGGGGCGACGAGGCGGCCGGGAACGCGGGCGGCGCCGGGAACCCGGGCGGCAACGGTGACAAGGGGAACGCGGGCGGCGCCGGGAACGCCGGGGGCGGCCAGCAGGTCTGCAACGGCTCCACCGTCACGCTCTCCGGTGAGGGCGGCGCCCCGGCCGCGTCCAGCAACCAGTTCCCGGCCGGGACGAAGCTGAAGGTGACCAACCTGGACAACAACAAGTCCACGACCGTGGAGGTCACCTCGGTCTCCGGTAGCTGTGTCCTGCTGAACAACTCCGCGTTCGAACAGGTCCGGGAGCCCGGCAAGTTCCTGATCCGCCGGGCGCTGATCGAGAAGGTCGGCTAGGCCCTGGTCCCGCTGCTCCCACCGCGGAGTGGCGGGGCCTGGGCGGAGGTCGGCCACCGTACGGAGGGGGTGGCCGGCCTCCGATCAGGGCGCCCGGACCCGCTCCGCACAGCATCCGGTTCGCGAACCGGAACGGATCGCCATCCATCCACGTACGTGCGCCGCCGGTTCGGCCGACCGGACGGGCGAGGCGGGTGCGGGACGCGCACCATCGCATACGGCTTCGGACACGGCCGTCGCGTAGCCGGTGCGAACACTCTCAGGAAGCACCGACGGCGCTCTCAGGGCGTGAGCCGCACCACAGCGGCACCCGGTAACACGGGGTTCACATTCGAGCAATGATCGGGAAATCGCATGTTGGCAGGCTGCCCGGCATCAGCGCGGCGTTTCAGTGCCGCAGCGCCGCAGCACCCGCACATGCGTAGTGACCCACCCCGAAGGATGTGTCCCGTGACCTTCAAGGCTGAGTACATCTGGATCGACGGCACCGAGCCGACGGCCAAGCTCCGCTCCAAGACCAAGATCATCGCGGGTGAGCCCGCCGGTCTGGACGCGCTGCCGATCTGGGGCTTCGACGGGTCCTCCACGAACCAGGCCGAGGGGCACTCCTCGGACCGCGTGCTCAAGCCGGTCTTCACCTGCCCCGACCCGATCCGCGGCGGCGACGACATCCTCGTCCTGTGCGAGGTCCTGAACATCGACTTCACCCCGCACGAGTCCAACACCCGTGCCGCGCTGCGTGAGGTCGCAGAGAAGTTCGCCGCGCAGGAGCCGATCTTCGGCATCGAGCAGGAGTACACCTTCTTCCAGGACGGCTACCCGCTCGGCTTCCCCAAGGGCGGCTTCCCGGCCCCCCAGGGCGGCTACTACTGCGGTGTCGGCGCCGACGAGATCTTCGGCCGCGAGGTCGTCGAGGCGCACCTGGAGAACTGCCTGGAGGCCGGTCTCGGCATCTCCGGCATCAACGCCGAGGTCATGCCCGGCCAGTGGGAGTTCCAGGTCGGCCCGCTCGCCCCGCTCGAGGTCTCGGACCAGCTGTGGGTGGCCCGTTGGCTGCTGTACCGCACCGCCGAGGACTTCGGTGTCTCCGCCACCCTCGACCCCAAGCCGGTCAAGGGCGACTGGAACGGCGCCGGCGCGCACACCAACTTCTCCACCAAGGCGATGCGCGAGGGCTACGACGCGATCATCACCGCGTGCGAGTCGCTCGGTGAGGGCTCGAAGCCGCTCGACCACGTCAAGAACTACGGCGCCGGCATCGACGACCGTCTGACCGGTCTGCACGAGACCGCCCCGTGGAACGAGTACTCCTACGGTGTCTCCAACCGCGGCGCCTCGGTCCGTATCCCGTGGCAGGTCGAGAAGGACGGCAAGGGCTACATCGAGGACCGCCGCCCGAACGCCAACGTCGACCCGTACGTCGTGACGCGGCTCCTCGTCGACACCTGCTGCTCGGCGCTGGAGAAGGCCGGCCAGGTCTGATCCGCCCCGCCTCACCCCGGGCATCCGGAGGGCGTCCACCGTTCGCGGTGGGCGCCCTCCGGCGTTGTCAGTGGGGCGTGCCAGGGTGAGCGTATGACGATCGACGGGGGCGGCACGGCCGCGGACGGCCTGGCAACGGACGGCTTGGCAACCGACGGCTTGGTCACGAACGACCTGGCCGCGGACGGCCTGGCCGCGGACGGCCTGGCCATCAAGGTGAAGACGGAGAACTGGCAGCAGCACGCCCGGATCACGGCCGAGGGGCTGCGGGAGCTGGTGCGCCGGATCGGCGGCGCGGACGACCGGTTCCTGGTCGTGCAGCGGATCCCGGACGTGCCGGACGTCTTCATCCAGGTGTGGCACGAGGAGGGCAGCGGGGAGTACCAGCTGGAGCACCGGGAGGGGCGCGACCGGTTCTTCGGGACGGTCCTCGCCGACCGGGAGCGGGTCGCCGAGGCGATGACCGGCTGGGCGCGGGGGACGGACGGCTGGGACAACGGCATCGACTGGACCCCGCTCGACCACGACCCGCCCGCGGACGTACCGGAACTGCCCGACGCGGTACGGGAGCAGGTCGAGGAGCGGGTGCGGGAGCTGCTGGCCTGCGGGTACGACGACCGCGCGCGGCTCACGGAGGCCGCCGAGGAGTATCTGGTCGACGGCGACGACCGGCCCGTCTCCCCCGCACAGGCCCGCCGGCTCGTCGACCGGCTGTGGACGGAGCGGCTCGCGGAGCAGGAGACCTGGCAGGGCGCCACCGACCCCGAGCGGATCTCCCGCGCGTTCACGGCACTTCAGGCCGCCGGGATCACCGCCCGGGAGCACTTCACGTGCTGCCGCAACTGCGGCACCGGTGAGATCGGCGGCGAAAGGTCCGAGGGCGACCGGGGCTTCGTGTTCTTCCACATGCAGTGCACCGAGGGCGCGGCCGCCGGACACGGACTGATGCTGCTGTACGGCGGGTTCGACGGGTCGGCCGCCACGACGACGTCCGTCGGGCACGAGGTCGTGGCGGCGCTCGCGGCGGAGGGGCTGTCCGCCCAGTGGGACGGCGATCCGTCCCAGGCCATCTCCGTCGCCCCGTTGGACTGGCGGAAACGCCTGGTGGGATGAGGTGGTGCCCCATCCGTGGGGCATTCGGCGAGCGTCCGAGGAGTGAGAGAAGGCTCCTCTCACGGGCCGGTGTCTGCTTCAATGGGCCCATGGCCAGCTTCCAGAACAGCCGCGCGACAGGTCGCCATGACCTCGAGCCCTTCTGGCCTTCCCGTCAGCACCACGACTTCGACCGGGTGTGTTGCCGCGCGATGAACGCGCCGGCCCTCTAAAGCCGTACCCCGGTCTTCGGCCGGCGCGACAAGACGTACGTCCCTCGGCGGAGCCGACCACGAACTCGGCCGCCGAGGTTCCCCGGACGAACTTCTCGCGCGAAAGAGCTGACCTCTCATGGCGAACACCCGTTCTCTCTCGACCGCCGCCTCCCTGACCGCCGCCTCGGGCCCCGTCCCGGCCGCCGTTCCCGCCGCCACCGGCGCGCCCCGCCACCGGCTGCGTGCCGTGGGCCGGGACGAGGTGGTCGACGTCGCGGACTTCCTGCCCCCGGGCACCACCTGGCTGCCCGCGCCGCAGCACACCCTGCCCACGCTTCCGGGCCGGCCGCCGATGATCGGCTATCTGGTCCTCGTACCGGCCGACCGCCGGCCGCCGGTGCTGCCGTTCGCCGTCGCGGACGCCGGGCCGGCCGACGAGGAGGGCTTCCCTGCGACCGCCACCGGCACCGGCACCGGCACCGGCACCGGCACCGGGGACGAACTGGTCACCGTGGACACCGTGCAGCGCACCGCCGCCGTGGACGGGCGGCCGCTCGACCTCACCTACCTGGAGTTCGAACTGCTGGCGCACCTCGTGGCGCATCCCCACCGGGTGCACACCCGCGACCAGTTGGTCACCACGGTGTGGGGCTACGGGCACGTCGGCGACGGGCGGACCGTCGACGTCCACATCGCCCGGCTGCGCCGCAAGTTGGGCGCCGAGTTCCGTCAGTCGATCCAAACGGTACGGCGGGTCGGCTACAAGTACGCTCCCCCGCTGGCCCGTTGACCCACCGGCCCATGAGCACCGGCGGGCGCGAGCGGATCTTCTGAGAGCAGACAGCCATTCCGTAGCGGGCCGCCCGGCGGGCAGAGTCGGCGGTATGAGACTTCTGATGCTGGGTGGTACGGAGTTCGTGGGTCGCGCCGTCGTGGAGTCGGCGCTGGCCCGCGGCTGGGAGGTGACCGTCTTCCACCGGGGACGGCACGAACCCCCCGCCGGGGTGCGGTCGTTGCTGGGCGACCGCACCGCGCCGGACGGGCTCGCGGCGCTCGTCGACGCCTGCGCCGCCCTCGCAGCCTCCGGCCGGGGCGGGTGGGATGTCGTCGTCGACACCTGGTCGGCGGCGCCGCGAGCCGTCCGGGACTCGGCGCGTCTGCTCGCCGGGTCGGCCGGACGGTATGTGTACGTGTCGAGCCGCTCGGTGTACGCGTGGCCGCCGCCCGCCGGGGCCGACGAGAGCGCGCCCCTGGTGGAGGGTGCGGCGGCGGACGCCGGGCAGACGGACTACGCGCGGGACAAGCGGGGCGGGGAACTGGCCGCCGTCGAGGCGTTCGGCGCGGACCGCTCGCTCCTCGTGCGGGCCGGGCTGATCCTCGGGCCGTACGAGAACATCGGGCGCCTGCCGTGGTGGCTGGGCCGGATCGCCCGGGGCGGTCCGGTGCTGGCGCCCGGGCCGCGTGACCTCCCCCTGCAGTACATCGACGTCCGCGACCTCGCCGCCTGGGTCCTCGACGCCGTGGGGCGGGGCGTGAGCGGGGCGTACGACGTCGTCGGGCCGCCGGGGACGACGACGATGGGGGAACTGCTCGACGCGTGTGTGCGGGTGACGGGCGGACCGGCGGAGCTGCGCTGGACCCCACCGGGGACGGTGCTCGCGGCGGGGATCGAGCCGTGGACGCAGTTGCCCGTGTGGGCGCCGGAGGGGAGCGAACTCCACCAGGCCCTGCACAGGGCCGACGTCTCCCGGGCCGTACGGGAGGGACTTCGATGCCGGGACGTCGAGGAGACCGTACGGGACACCTGGGCGTGGCTGCGAAGCCTCGGCGGGGTCGCGCCGCAGCGGCCCGACCGGCCCGTGGTGGGGCTCGATCCGGCGGTCGAGGCGAAGGTGCTGGGGGTCTAGCGAGCGAAAAGGGCTCGACACACCGTAAGTGTTCAACACGCCCTGATCGCTCGACACGCCGTGAGCGCTCGACAACTCGCAGTCGCGCTAAGGGTGTTGAAACCAGTTCTCCACACGAATCTCTCATCAATTTGTGAGTCGGCTGAACACTCCTGGGACTCACCGCGTATCTGAGGGAGCCGCTTCACTCCTGTCGGGCGCCTCGATGCCCCGCAAGGAAGTCAGAGGAGTTCCATGGGACGCAACACACGGAAACGACGTTCGCCGCTGGCCGTTCGGGCCATTGCCGCATCCGCGGCGCTCGCGGTAGCGGGCGGCGGTCTGGTCTGGGCGAACTTCTACGCCTCAGCAGGCGAGTCGAAGTCCAAGCCGAACGCCACGCTGGCCGCTGCCCAGGTGGCCACCATCGCCTGCCCGGACGTCGGCCAGAAGCTGACGAACGTTCCCCGCCAGGCGCGCGCGGGAGTCGCCAAGGAGCTGGCGCTTCTGGACCGGCAGATCACCGAGGCGTACAAGCGTCTGGCGGAGACCCGCCAGGCCCAGTCCCGGGACGCCAACTTCGTCAACAACGCCATTCTCGGCCCGCTGAAGTCCAAGCGGTCGGCCACCATCGACCGGATCGGCATCAACATCCGGCGTGTGGGCGGTCAGGTCCCGCAGGGCATGGCCCAGCTCGCCGCCTGCCAGAGCAAGACCGACCAGGCGCAGACCAACGCCGGTGGCGCCCAGCAGGGCGGCCAGCAGGGCGGCGGCCAGCAGCAGGGCGGCCAGCAAGGCGGTCAGAACCAGGGTCAGCAGGGCGGCCAGCAGGGCGGTCAGCAGGGCGGTCAGCAGGGCAACAACGGCCAGGGTCAGGGCCAGGGCGGCAACGGCCCGGTGGCCGGGGACTTCATCAACATCAACCAGGTCCAGCCCAACGGCGGCCCGAAGGGCGTGAACGGCAACGGTCTCGCCGCGAACGGCAACGGTGGTTCGCGCGGCTCCTTCACCACGAACTGCGGAACCAACAAGAACGAGATCCGCAACTCGGACAACGTGATCGTGGCCCCCGGTGTCAGCAACGGTGCCCAGCACCAGCACGACTACGTCGGCAACCAGAGCAACAACGCCTTCGCGAGCGACCAGCAGCTGGCCAACGCGCAGACCTCCTGCCAGAACCAGGGCGACAAGTCGTCCTACTTCTGGCCGGTGATCCGTATCCAGGACGGTACGCAGGACATCGACCAGGGCAAGCCCGGTGGCGGCCAGGACAAGAACGTCGGCAAGATCGTCGAGCCGAGCCAGGCCCAGCTGAAGTTCGTCGGCAACAAGCGCGGCCCGGTCGTCGCGATGCCGCAGGCGCTGCGCATCATCACCGGTGACGCCAAGGCGTTCGTGAACGGCCTGGGCAACGCCAACACCAACTGGAGCTGCACGGGCTTCGAGAACCGTGTGGTGACGGACAAGTACCCGATCTGCCCGCAGGGCAGCTCCGTGGTGCGGACGTCCTTCTTCCAGAGCTGCTGGGACGGCAAGAACATCGACAGCGCCAACCACCGCACGCACGTCAGCTTCGTGAAGGCGGACGGCAGCTGCGCCAACGGCTTCAAGGCCATCCCCCAGCTCCAGGTCCGCCTGGTCTACAACATCCCGGCCCCGCAGATCCAGAACGGACAGGTGAAGAACGCGTACGCGCTCGACACCTTCCCGGAGAACCTGCACAAGCCGATCACCGACCACAACGACTTCATCAACTTCTTCAACCAGAACACGATGAACAAGATGGTCAACTGCATCAACAACGGCCAGAACTGCACGTAGTACGCGAGCGGCTCTGAACGACCGAAGCCGGCGGTGGGATCTCCCACCGCCGGCTTTTTCGTGTGCCGAGGGGCCGCGCGGTCGAAGGCGACCGGCGCGGCGCCGCTATCCGTCGTGGCCGCCGCCGGTGTGGGTGCCGCTGTCGTTGTGGCTGCCCCCGGGGTTCATGTGCGCCGAGCCCTCCTGCACGTCCCCGCCGAGGGTGCCCTGGAGCCCGGCGACCGTCTTTTTCTCACCGACGGCGACCCACTTGCGGCCGACGAGGTAGTAGCCGCCGTAGTCCTTGGCGCCGGCGAGCCATTCCGCCTGGCCGCGGTCGGTGGCGAAGGTCGCGAGGACGAACTTGCCGTCGAAGTCGCCGTCCTTGTTGGTGCACAGGGCCTGGCGGATCGTGTCGGCGTCGGTCTGCATGTCCGGTTTGCAGCCCACCTCGCCCGCGATGTGCTCCAGGGTCCCGGTGGCCGTCCTGGGAACCGCCGCGCCCTCGTCGTCGCCCGAGCCGCAGCCGGTCAGCGCCAGCAGGGCCAGAGCCGCGCCGATCGCGCTCCCCGCGAGCCTCTTCCTCGTCACACTCATTCGTCCGTACCTCCGGTCCGTTCCGGCGACGTGAACGCGCCAGCTCCGTGCGCACCGTTGTTCACGGACGGTCGCCCCGTTAGCGTGCCGCCACTGTCGACACAGGGGGCACACAGACATGAACAGTCCGTCGCGACGCACGGTGCTGGGCTCGGCCGGTGCCTTCGGCCTCGGAACCTTCCTCGAATGGTCTGCTCCGGCCCACGCCGCGGAGAGCCCCGGCGGGGGCCCCGTCTTCGATACGGCTCCCGCGCGCTCGGCGCTCAATCGGCTGCTGCCCGGGCATGCCGGGCAGTTCCGGCTCAGTCTCCTCGACCGGGACGGCACGGTCGACCGGTTCCGGGTCACCGGCACCACGGGACGCGTCCAGGTACGGGCCACCACACCGGCCACCTTGCTCATGGGCGTGCACTGGTACCTCAAGTACGTCTGCGGGGCCCACCTCGCCTGGAACGGCGGCCAACTGAACCTCCCCGACCGCCTGCCCGCGCCCGCCCGGCCGCTGGAGCGCTCCACGGCCCTCCCCCACCGCTTCGCCCTGAACGACACCAACGACGGCTACACCGCCCCGTACGCGGACTGGGCGTACTGGGAGCACCAGATCGATCTGCTGGCGGCGCACGGCTGCAACGAGGTCCTGGTCACCGCGGGCATGGAGGCCGTCTACCACCGGCTGCTGAAGGACTTCGGCTACACGGACGAGGAGTCCCGCGCCTGGCTGCCCGCTCCCTCGCACCAGCCCTGGTGGCTGCTGCAGAACCTCTCCGGGTACGGCGGGCCCCTCTCCCCCGAACTGATCGCCCGCCGAGCCGCGCTGGGCCGCCGTATCACCGACCGGCTGCGCGCGCTGGGCATGGCACCCGTGCTGCCCGGCTACTACGGGCATGTGCCCAAGGGGTTCGTGGAACGCAACGGCGGTGACGCGCACGTCGTCCCGCAGGGCGTCTGGCACGGCTTCGAACGCCCCGACTGGCTCGACCCGCGTACCGACGCCTTCGCCCGGGTCGCCGCCGCCTTCTACCGCCACCTCCAGGAGGTGTACGGGGAGGCGGACCACTTCAAGATGGACCTCCTCCACGAGGGCGGCACCGCCGGCGACGTCCCCGTCCCGGCCGCCGCCCAGGGCGTCGAACGCGCCCTCCGGACGGCCCGTCCCGGCGCCACCTGGGTGATCCTCGGCTGGCAGGAGAACCCGCGGCCCGAACTCCTCGACGCCGTCGACAGGTCGAGGATGCTGATCGTCGACGGCGTCTCCGACCGGTACGGGAACGTCACCGACCGGGAACGCGACTGGGGCGGCACCCCGTACTGCTTCGGCACGATCCCCAACTTCGGGGGCCGGACCACGATCGGGGCGCGCGCCCACATCTGGAACGACAAGTTCTTCGCCTGGCGGGACAAGGCGGACAGCGCGCTCGCCGGTACGGCGTTCATGCCGGAGGCCACCGACCGCGACCCGGCCGCCTTCGAACTCTTCTCCGAACTGGCGTGGACACCGAAGCGGATCGACCGGGCCGCCTGGTTCTCCTCGTACGCGGATCTCCGCTACGGCGGCCGCGACGCCTCCGCCCGCGCGGCGTGGCGGGCCCTGCACGACACCGCCTACCAGCACCGGGCCACCGAGCGCAGCGACCCCCACGACTCCCTCTTCTGCGCCCGCCCCGACCTGGCCGCCGACCGCGCCGCCGAGTACGCACCGCGGACACTGACCTACGACCCCGGCCGTTTCGACGCTGCCCTCACCGGCCTGCTGGGCGTCGCGAAGGGGCGGCGGGCCGGCGCCGCCTACCGGTACGACGTGGTGGACGTGGCCCGGCAGGCGCTCGCCCACCGGAGCCGCCAGTACCTGCCACAGCTACGGGCCGCGTACCAGCGCAAGGACCTGGCGGCCTTCCGGGCGCTGTCCACGCTGTGGCAGCGGCTGATGCGGCTGTCGGACGAGGTCACCGGCGCGCACTCCGCCTTCCTGCTGGGCCCGTGGATCGACGACGCCCGGCTGCTCGCCACGGACGACGCCGAGCGGGCGGAGTTCGAACGGACCGCGAAGGTGCTGATCACCGTCTGGGGCGGGCGCGCCACCTCGGACGCGGGGGATCTGCACGAGTACGGCAACCGGGAGTGGAACGGCCTGATGGCCGACTTCTACCTGCCGCGCTGGAAGAAGTGGCTGGACGCCCTGGAGGACGCGCTCGCCACCGGGACCGCTCCGGCGCCCGTGGACTGGTTCGCGTTCGAGGAGCCGTGGACCCGGGAGCGGAAGGACTACCCGCTGCGGCCGGTGGGCGACGCGTACCGGCTGGCGGCGCGGGTGCGGGACGTGCTGGCGCGGGCGCCGTACCAGGGGACGGTGACCGTCACCGCCGAGCCGCCCGTGCTGCGGCCCGGCGGAAGCGCGCGGCTGTCGGCGAAACTCCGCAACGTCAACGGGCTGCGGGCGACGGGTCGGGTCGACTTCGCGCTCGGCGGCTTCGCGGGCGGGGCGAAGCCGGAGGGGCCGACGTCCCTGGCGGGCGTGCCGGCCGCCGGGTCGGGCACCGTCCGCTGGCGGGTGAGCGCGCCGGGGACGCCGCTGGACCGGCCGCTGCGGCCCCTCCCGTACACGGTCACCGCGCGCTACGGGCCCCGCGGCGAGCAGCGGGTGAGCGGACGGTTCGACGGGACGCTCTTCGAGGCGGGGCCGCTGGCCGCCGGGTGGGCCACGTACACGAACAACGCGGCCGTGTTCGGTCAGTGGGGCGAGCGGTTCGCGATCGACGGGGGCGGGGCGGACCTCTGGCGGGGCACGTCGGAGTTCGGGACGGTCCACCGGGTCGGCGCGCTGCGGGACGGCGTCACCGTCACCGTCCGGGTCGACGCGCAGGCGGCGACGGGCAACTGGGCGCGGGCGGGGATCGTGGTGCGGGACGCCCTCGGTACGGCCGGGGCCCGCGGGTTCCTGAACCTGGCGGTCACTCCGGGCAACGGGGTGGTGCTGTCGTACGACAGCACGGGGGACGGGACGCTCGACACGTATCGGCGGGTGACGGGGGTGCGGGCGCCGGTGTGGTTGCGGGTGGTGCGGACGGGGGTGGGGGCGTACGAAGGGGAGTTCTCGGTCGATGAGGGGGGTGTGTGGCGGGGCGTCGGGGCGGTGAGGGTGCCGGGGGCCTCGGCTGGGGGCCAGGACGTGGGGATGTTCATGAGCGCGGCGCACGGGGGGTCGGGGGCGCGGGGGCTGGTCGAGTTCAGTGGGTGGTCGCTGACGTAAGGGTTTCTCGCCCCCGCCGCCCCTACCCGTCCCATCCCCAGGGGCTCCGCCCCTTCGACCCCGGGGGCCGGTCGGCGGGTTGGGCACGTGCGGGTGGGTGGGGGCTGGTCGCGCAGTTCCCCGCGCCCCTGGAAAAGCAGGGGCCTGCGGCCCCCTGCTTTTCCGATGAAGGCCGGGCCGAAGGCCCGATCCCTTCCGACCAGGCGCCCCGGCCCCGCCCCAGCGGAGCGGCAAGGTGACCATCTCAACATTCGCTCGTTCTGCTGAACGTGCAGTCACAGGATGTCGCCCCGCGCCCCACAGGTTCCCGCGGCCGAGAGTCGGTCGTGGATGTCGACCGGGCGGAGGCCGCCCTCGTCGAGCACTACCCCCGTCTGGTCCGGCTCGCGTACCTCACGCTGCCGCCGGGCCTGGGCCGGAACCGCCGGGTGCTGACGGCTCACTCGTTGACGCAGCGGGCCCTGCCGAGGGGCCGCCGGTCGGCCTCGTTGATCCCGGCGCAGGCGAGGGGGCGGGACCGCGACCCCGGGTACGCCTACGTCCGCCTCCAGGTCGTGCGCTCCGCGCTGGAGGCGGGGCTGCCCCTGTTCCGGGCGGCGTGGCCCAGGCGGTCCCAGTTGCCGCCGCTGCTCCCCCGGGTGTGGGGGCTGCGGCTGTTCCCCCGGTCGGGCGGCGCCGACGAACTCGCCCTGGACCAGCGGCTGTCGGCCCTGTCGGCGCCGGCGCGGGCCGCGTATGTGCTGCGCGGGCTGGAGGGGCTCCCCGACCCGGCGGTGCGGACCCTGCTGGAGCAGGCGGGTGTCGAGGACGCGGCGGACGCGCTGGCCGAGGCGTCCTCCGTACCGGCCGAGCGGTACGCCCTGCTCTCCTCCCCCGAGTTCGACCCCTGTTCGCTGCACGCCCGGCCCACCGATCTCATGCGGCGCCGCCACCATGTGCGGGCCGTGGTGGCCGCCACCGGAGCGCTGGTGGTGTGCGGGGCGCTGCTCGGTCTGCCCGGTGACGCGTGGGGGCCGGACGACGCGGCGGCTCCCCCGTACTCCCTGAACCCGGCCGCCGAGGCCGCCCTTGATCCGGGCCGGTTGACGACGGCGGCGGCCACGGCCTGGCAGGCGACCGGGCGCACCGGTTTCGCGAGCTGGCCCGCGCGCGGCGACCTCACCGGTGACAAGGACCTGCTGCGGCGCGCCCTGGCCGTCTGGGCCCGGCCCGGCGAGTCCGTGCAGACCTCGGTGACCCCCGGCACCCAGGCGGGCCCGCCGCCCGGCCCGCCCCAGCTGCTGTACGCGGGCAAGGTCGACAACCTGCGGGTGGTGCTGCTGTACGACGGCCTGCGCGTCGCCCGCTACGCCGAGCCGCTCGACAACCCCGAGGTCGCCGCCCTCGACCTGTCCCGTGTCGACGGGGCGACCGGAGGGGGCGCCGGCGCGCTGCTCCTGGGCCGGGCCGACGGCAACGTCCGCTATCTGACGGCTCCCTGGGTGCGGAAGGCGGCCGTGCGGGATCTGGCACGGTCCTCGGACGAGGTGGCGCCGCTCGCGCTGTCGAAGGACGGGGTGACGGGGCCGTTCGCCAGCCCGGCGGTGCGGACCGGCACGTGCGAGTCCTGGGACGTACTGCAACTGACCGAGGCGTCGGGGCGGACACGGCTGCTGACCGACCTGTCCGAGGTGGTCCCCGCGCACCTCACCGTGGGGCGTCCGTCGTCGGGCCCGGCGCGGGAGGCGGCGCGTGCGCCGGAGGTGTGGGCGCCCTTCGCCTGCTCGCTGGCGGCCGTCCGGTCGCAGGGCGTACGGGCCGTGAACGCCTGGCGGTTCGCCCGGCAGCCGCTGCCCGACGGCAGCGGCACCGCCGACTGGGTCTGCACGCGTGCCGAGACCTGGCGGGGCGCGGGCAGCCGGGTGCTGGCCCAGTTCGACACCCCCGGCGGTGCCTTCGTCACCGCGGCCGTCGACGAGGTGCCCGCCTGCGGCCCCGCCGACCCCCATGTGCTGGCCGCCGCCCCCTGGAAGTCGGCGGCGGGCGACTCCTACCTCCTCGCCGCCGGCGGGAAGGACACGGTCTCCGTCGAGGTGACCGGTGGGGTGAGCGGCTCGGCGCCGGGCAATGTGCTCGCCGTACCGGCCGAGCAGGACGTGAAGGCCGAGGTGAAGGGCGCGCTGGCCAACGGCCGCACGATCGACAGCCTTAAGCAGTCCGCCCGGTGAACGGACCCGCGCGGAACGGGTGATCAGCGGATCCAGCCGATACAGCTGATACGGACGGTCCAGCCGAACCAACCGGTCCAACCGGTCCAACCGGTCCAACTGGTCCAACCGGTCCAACCGAACCAGCCGGTCGACGGCTGGAATCAATCGGTAAGGTGTTCGCATGAGAACCGGTGTGCGCCGCAGGATGGGTGTGGAGGAGCGGCGGCAGCAGCTGATCGGCGTCGCCCTCGATCTCTTCAGCCGGCGCTCGCCCGAAGAGGTCTCCATCGACGAGATAGCGACGGCGGCCGGTATCTCCCGGCCGCTCGTCTACCACTACTTCCCCGGCAAACTCAGCCTGTACGAGGCCGCGTTGAAGCGCGCCTCGGAGGATCTGGCGGGCCGTTTCGTCGAGCCTCGCGAGGGCCCGCTCGGGGGCCGTCTGCTGCGGGTGATGGGCCGCTTCTTCGACTTCGTCGACGAGCACGGCCCCGGTTTCTCCGCCCTGATGCGCGGCGGACCCTCTGTCGGTTCCTCCCGTACGAACGCCCTCATCGACGGTGTTCGCCAGGCCGCGTACGTCCAGATCCTGTCGCACCTGGACATCGAGGACCCGCCCGCGCGCCTCGAACTGCTCATCCGCTCCTGGATCTCCCTGGCCGAATCCACCGCCCTGATCTGGCTGGACGGGCGGGAGATCCCCCGGCGGGAGCTGGAGACCCAGCTCGTGCACGACTTCGCCGCGCTCATGGCGGTGAGCGCGGCGTCGGACGAGGCCATGGCGGCGATATTGCGCCAGGTGATCGCCGGCGAGCCGGAGGGCGGCCCCTTCGGCGACCTGATGGGGCGCCTGGTCACCCTGGCGCAGCCGTAGCGGGCGGGCCGGCCGGCTCGTCTAGACCTCGAACTTCCGGTAGGAGGGGTCGAGGTCGCGTACCTCCGCCGACGCGTGGAAGGACAGGCCCTCCGCCACCTTGACGTGCTCGCGGAGCAGTTCCAGCACGTTCTCCGTCAGCGTCGCCTTCGTCTCGTCGGTCCGGCCGGCGAGCAGGCCCAGGGTGACGTGCACGACGCCGTGCCCGTCGGTGTCGGGGCCGACCGTCGTGTCCTCGGTGCGCCGGAACTGTGTCTTGCAGGCTTCCGGCTTGGCGACGGCGGTCCGTACGACCTCCTCGTGCAGGGCCTTCGCGAACGCGGGCCGGTCGAATCCCTCGGAGAGTACGGCGGAGTAGTCCACGGTGATCTGCGGCATCGGTGCGCTCCTCGGCAATGTGTTCCAGCGGCTGTGAGAAATCAGCTCACCCTAGCCGCAGGCGGAGCGCCAGCATCGCGATGTCGTCCTCCCGGTCCCGCCCGAAGCAGTGCAGCAGGGTGTCGCAGAGGGCGACCGTGCCGAGCGGGGCGTCGGCCGCGGCGGTCCGCAGATGCTCCATGGACACCGACAGGTCGATGCCGCGGGTCTCGATGAGCCCGTCGGTGACCATGAGGAGCCGGTCCGTGGGCCAGAGCGTCGTCTCCGTCGGCTCGGGCCGGTCGAGGCCGAGCCCGAGGAGCGGCCCGGACGCCTTCACGTACTCGGCGTCGCCCGCCTCGTGGACGAGCAGCGGCGGGATGTGACCGGCGTTGGCGACGCGGAGGCGTCCGCTGCGGGGCTCGACCAGGGCGAGGCAGACCGTGGCGGTGACGTCGGGGTGGTAGTGCTGGAGCATCTGGTCGAGCCGGGTGGCCAGCGCTCCGGGGTCGGCCTCCTCCACCGCGAAGGCCCGCAGGGCGTGCCGGATCTCCACCATCACGGTGGCCGCCTCCAGGGAGTGCCCGACGACGTCGCCGACGGCGGTGAGGATGCCGCCGGGGGTGGAGACGGCCGCGTAGAAGTCGCCGCCGATCTCCGTCTGGCGGGACGCCGGCACATAGCGGACGACCACTTCCAGGCCGGGGAACTCGGGGACCTGCTTGGGCAGGAAGCTGTGCTGGAGGGTGAGGGCGACATGCCGCTCGACCTGGTACATGAGCAGCGGCTGCGCGGCGAGCGCGGTCGCCTGGGCCAGCCGGGAGACGAGGCCGGCGGTGTCGGAGGGCCTGCCGCGGGCGGCGCCCAGGGGCAGGGCGACGCACACGGGGGTTCCGCCCTCGGTGCGGGCCAGCACCAGGCGGGCGTCCTCGCAGACGCCGGGCCGGAAGAACCCGGCGGGCCACAGCGGGGCGGGGACCACCATGTCCTGTGCTCCGGGGTCGGCGGCCGTGACGCGCCGGATGAGCCGGGCCACGGCGTCATGGGCACTGGCGTCGGGGAGGGTGGTGCGGGCCCGGGCGCGGGAGGTGCCGCTGTAGAGCTCGCCGTCCTCGCCGAGCACGAACACGGCGGCCGGTGACCGGGTGAGCCGGGCGGCGCCCTCGGCGGCGGCCACGGCCAGTTCCCCCAGGGTGCGGGCGGCCTGGACGTCGACGATGGTCTCGGAGAGCAGGGTGAGCCGGCGGACCAGGGCTTCGGCGCCGTTGCGCATCCGGGCGCCCCGTACGGCGGCGCGGACGACGGCCTGGATCTCCTCGGGTTCGGCGGGCACCGTCAGATACGCCTCGCCGCCGGCGTCCAGGCCCCGGCAGCGGTCGCCGGGGGCGACGGCGGCGGCGGAGAAGTGGACGACGGGGAGGGCCGCCGTCGGGGGCTGTGCCTTGAGCCGCCGGCAGAGTTCGAAGCCGCTCATGTCGGGGAGTCCGACGTCGACGAGGGCCACGTCGGGCAGGGCGCCCGAGCGGTGCCGTACGTCGAGTTCGGCGAGGGCCTCGCCGGCGCTGGCGACCGGGACCACGCTGTGTCCGGCCCGGCGCAGCACCGCGCCCATGGCGTAACGGCTGGCGGCCGCGTCGTCGACCACCAGGACGGTGGTGCGTCCTTCGTCGGCCAGGAGACTCATACGGCTGCTCGTCCCTGAGGCTCGGGGGTGCAGGCCCTCTCCGCCTGCACCCCTCAAGCTAGCGTCCTACCGGTTCGAGCGTGCGAATACGGCCACGGTCCGCCCCGGAACGGCGAACGTGCCGGATTCCGCCTCGTAGGAGGCGGACTTGACGGTAGAGTCCGCGCCCGCCGCCTGCACCGGGTGCAGGGCGTAGGCCGTTCCGGCGAGGTCCGTCACCGTCTGCTTCGCCTTCTCGGGGGTGGCGTTGAAGACGACGACGAGGTCGTCGAGCTCCATGGTGATCACGCCGGGGGTCTCGTCCTTGCCCGACAGCGGGAAGGAGAGCTTCGACTGGACCTGTCCGGTCGTGTCGAGGGAGAAGTCGCCCTCCGTGGAGCGGATCCGCAGCAGGTCCCGGTAGGCCGCCGAGGCGCCCTCGATCTGGTCGCAGCCGACGGCGACCGACGTCAGCAGGGGCTTGGCGTACGACCACTTGGACTTGTTGTCGACGGCCGGGGGCAGGCCGCGGCCGAAGCCGTTTCCGTCGCGGCAGTCCCAGTGGATCGCGTTGAACCAGTCGCCGCTGTCGTAGGAGTTGCGGTCGAGGGACTTGGAGCGCAGCAGGTCGGTGCCCGCCTGGGAGAGGGCCGGGCCCTGGGAGAGGGCGGCCGTCGCCATGGCGAGGACCTGCATACGGGCCCGGTCGGTGGCGCTCGTCGACTTGGGCAGCTTGAAGGCCAGGGCGTCGAACAGCGACTCGTTGTCGTGGGCGTCGACGTAGGCGAGGGCGTCACCGGGGGCTGCCGCGTAGCCGGCGGGGCTGCCGTTGTAGTCGACCTCGGAGCCCTTGACCTCCTTGCCGCCGGTGTCGGTGAACCGGTAGTTCGCGAGGTTGCCGCTCAGGCCGACCTTGACGAGGTCCTGGTAGTGCAGCAGCCGGGACTTCTGCTCGGCCGGGGTGCCGTTGCTCGCGGAGGAGTTGGGTTCGGTGTAGAGGCCGGAGGCGAAGCCCTGGACGCCGGGGTCCTCGTCGAAGGGGCCGCCGCCGCGGACGGCGTCGCGGGCGCGGTCGGAGAAGGTGGCGATGCCCGTGCCGGCCATGTTCTTCTGCGTGGCCTGGGTGAAGCGGGCGTCGTCGGCGACCTCCCCGAAGTTCCAGCCCTCGCCGTACAGGATGATCTTCTTGCCGTCGACGCCGTCCTTGGCGGCGGTCAGCGCGTCGAGGGCCTTGCGGACGGCGAGGATGTTGGCCTTGGGGTGGTGGCCCATCAGGTCGAAGCGGAAGCCGTCGACCTTGTACTCCTTGGCCCAGGTGACGATCGAGTCGACGACGAGCTTGCCCATCATCGTGTTCTCGGGCGCGGTGTTCGCGCAGCAGGTGCTGGTCGCGACGGAGCCGTCGGCGAGGAGCCGCTGGTAGTAGCCGGGGACGACCTTGTCGAGGACGCTGGTCTTGGCCTGACCGCTGGCGGTGGTGTGGTTGTAGACCACGTCCATGACGACCCGCAGCCCGTCGTCGTTGAGCGACTTCACCATCTTCCGGAACTCGACCGTGCGCCGGGTGCCGTTCGGGTCGGTCGCGTACGAGCCCTCGGGGACCGTGTAGTGGTACGGGTCGTAGCCCCAGTTGAAGGCGTCCTTGGCGGCGGCCTTCGCCACGCACTCCTGCTGCTGCTCGGAGTCGGCGGCGTAGGAGCCGAGGTCGCAGTCGGGGGTGGCCTGGTCGGTCTTCCTCTCGGGGATGGTGGCGATGTCGAAGGCGGGCAGCAGGTGCACGTACGAGGTGCCGGCCTTCGCGAGCTGCCGTAGGTGCTGGGAGCCGGCGCTGTCCTTGTCGGTGAAGGCGAGGTAGGTGCCCTGGTCCTTGGCGGGGACCGTCTTGTCGGCGATCGAGAAGTCGCGGATGTGCAGCTCCTGGATCTGCGCGTCCTTCAGCGGTACGGCCTTGGGCTTGTCGTACGAGGTCCAGCCGCGCGGGGCGAGGGACCGGTCGGCGAGGTCGACGACGAGGCTGCGCTCGGAGTCGGTGGTGAGGGCGACGGAGTAGGGGTCGGTGACCTTGTTGGTGACGACCTTCCCGACGCTCGGCGCCCACACCTTGACGGTGTACCGGTAGGGCTTGCCCTTCCAGGACTTCGGGCCGGTGACGGACCAGACGCCGGTGGCGCCGTTCCGTTTCATGGCCACCTTCGTGCCGTCGAGGTCGAGGGAGACGTGCTGGGCGGTGGGGGCCCAGACGGCGAGGGTGGGACGACCGTCGCGGAACGTCGGGCCGAGGTCGGCGTCCGATCCGTCGTAGAGGTCGTCGAGCACCCCGGCGATCTGCACGCCCGTCGCCGCGAGCACGGCGCCGTTCGCGGCCCGCTGGGAGGCGACGAGCTGGCCGCGCAGGGCCTCGCGGACCCGGTCGCGGTCCCGGGGGTCGACGGTCCAGGCGGTGTACGCCTTCAGGTGCGGGAACCTCGCCTTCTGGGCGTCGGAGAGGGAGGACTTGGTGAGGCGGAGCCAGCGCTCGTCGGTGCTGGTGAGCGCACCGTCCTTCACCTTGATCGAGCCGGTGCGGGAGTACAGCAGTTGGGTGGAGGCGGCGGCCTCGTTGCCGTTCCAGGCGAGGGTGTTCCGGTCGATCCAGACCGCCTTGGAGGTCGTCAGGTCGAGGGCGGCGGCGGACCCGGCCGGCTGCGGGAGCAGGTACTTGTCCTGGCCGCTCAGCAGCCACACCTCGTGGCCGTTGGCCTTGAGGTCGAGGGACTGGTCGGCGGGGAGGTCCTTCTCGTCGCCCTTGTGGAGGATGTAGCTGAGGCTGGTGGCGCCCTCGGCGAGCGGCACCTCGAAGACGGCGCCGTACGCGTCGGTCCGCACCGGCTCCAAGGGCTTGGACCAGTCGGTGGGGTTGGCGGCGCCGGCCCAGACGTGCAGGCCCCAGCCGTCGTACGTGCCGTCGGCGCGGTGGTAGTGCAGGACGGCCTTGGACTTGTCCTGCTCCGGGTACTCGTCGACCGGCTTCTCCGTGCGGACGGCCTCCTTGCCCTGCTCGACCCAGATCTCACCGGTCCTGGTGACGTCGATGGAGCGGTCGGCGGAGACGTCCTTGGTGCCGTCCTTGTCGATGACCAGGTAGCCGACGTTGGAGGCGCCGGGCTTCAGCTTGACGTAGGCGAAGGCGCCGTAGGCGTCCCGTCCGACGAAGTCGTGCCCCTCCGGCCAGGTCGTGCCCTCGCCGTCGGCGATGTCGCCCCAGGCGTACAGCCGCCAGTCGGTGTAGTCGCCGTCGGCGCGCTTGTAGTGGACGATCGCGTAGTCGCGGGAGGAGGCGGTGGGGATCTCGGGGGCGGGCGGGGTGCCGGTGGTGGAGGTCGCCGTGGCGCTCGCGGTCCGTCCGGCCGAGTCGATCACGACGGCCTTGTACCGCAGGGCGGTTCCGGCCGGGACGTCCTTGCCGAGGGTGTGGGTGACCTTGTAGGGGGCGTGGTCGGCGGAGCCCAGCGTCTTCCACTTGCCGTTGCCGACCTGCGCGGCGAAGACGACCCGGTTGAGCTGACCGCCGTCGACATCGGCGCTGATCTCGACCGTGCCGGTGGCTCCGGCGGCCGGGGCCTTGAGGGTGAGGGACGGCTTGGCGGCGGGCTTGCCGAGCTTGCCGGCGGCCTTGAGGACGACGGAGGAGCGGGCCGGGACGGTGACGGTGACCTTGCGGTCGGAGCCGCTCTTGACCTGGTCCTTCGTCCCGTAGACCCCCTTGAAGGTCATGCCCGCCGAACCGGTCGCGAAGGTCGCCGACCTGGCGTCGTCCGCGTTGTTGAAGGCGACGACGTATTCGACGCCGGTGCGGGCGTCGGTGCGGGAGAAGGCGTAGACGCCCGGGCCGTCGTCGGCGTGGCGCTCGGTCTGGACGCCGTCGGCGAGGGCCGGGTGGGCCTTGCGGAGCCCCGCGAGCGCGCTGATCTGCCGGTAGAGCGGCGCCTTCGTGTCATAGGCGTCCGTGGCGTGGGTGCGGTCGGTGCCCAGCTGGTCGTCGTCCAGGTAGTCGGCGACCTTGGAGGCGAAGAGGGTCTGGCGGGCGTCCTTGTCGCCGCCGGCGCCGGTGAAGCCCTGCTCGTCGCCGTAGTAGACGACCGGGTTGCCGCGGCTGAGGAACATCAGCTCGTTGGCGAGCCGGTCCTTGGCGAGCAGTTCGGCGTCGTCGGCCTTCGGGTCGTCCTGCTTGAGGAAGGTCCCGATCCGGCCCATGTCGTGGTTGCCGAGGAAGGTGACCTGCTCGTACGCGTTGGCCTTGTCGGTCGTGTACTTGTAGTCGTCGCCGAACACGGCGGCGAGCTTCTCGGCGCTGCCGCCCTGGGAGGCGTACGCACGGGCCGCGTCCTGGAAGGGGAAGTCGAGCGTGGAGTCCAGGCGGCCCTGGGTGACGTACGGGGAGGTCACGGAGGTGTCGGCGGAGTAGACCTCGCCGAACATGAAGAAGTCGTCGCGGCCCTTCCTCGCCGCGTACGCGTCGAGCGCGGTCGCCCACTGGGTCCAGAACTCGGTGTTGACGTGCTTCACGGTGTCGATGCGGAAGCCGTCGATGCGGAAGTCCCTGACCCACTTCTCGTAGATCTTCTCCATGCCCTCGACGACCTCGGGACGCTCGGTCCACAGGTCGTCGAGTCCGACGAAGTCGCCGTAGGTGGCGGACTCGCCGGCCCAGGTGGAGTCGCCCCGGTTGTGGTACATCGTCGGGTCGTTGAGCCAGGCGGGGACCTTGAGGTTCTTCTTCGCGGCCGGGACGACGGGCGTCCGGGGGAAGGAGTCCCGGTCGACCTTCGGGAACGCCTCGGCGCCGTCCGCGTAGTCGGCGTCGTCGAAGGGCTTCCCGTCCTTGGTCAGGTAGGGGAAGGCGCCCTTGGAGAGGTAGTCGTACGACTTCTCCTTGTAGTCGACGACGTCGGCCGTGTGGTTGGTGATGACGTCGAAGAAGACCTTCATGCCCTTGGCGTGGGCCTTGGAGATGAGGGTCTCCAGGTCCTTGTTGGTGCCGAAGTGCGGGTCGACCTTGGTGAAGTCGGTGATCCAGTAGCCGTGGTAACCGGCCGAAGCGTTCTCGCCGGTGCCCTGGACGGGCTGGTTCTTGAAGATGGGGGCGAGCCAGATGGCGGTGGTGCCGAGGCCCTTGATGTAGTCGAGCCGCTGGGTGAGGCCCTTGAGGTCGCCGCCCTGGTAGAAGCCCTTGTCGGTGGGGTCGTACCCGGTGGCGAGCCGGGAGCCGGTCAGTCCGCCCTTGTCGTTCGCCCTGTCTCCATTGGCGAAACGATCCGGCAGGACGAAGTAGAACTGCTCGCGGGTCAGGTCGTGGCGGGCGGGCTCGGCGGCCAGTTTCGCGTCGGACGGCGGCGGGGGCGGTGTCGCGGCCCCCGCCGCGAGCGGCTGGACGAGCGCGGCGGTCAGCGCGGTCACGGTGACCGCGCCGACCACGGCGGCCCGTTGGGCACGGGCGGTACGGCGCCTCGACGGCGACGGCCATCTCGGTATCACAGAGGGACTCCTAGCGATGACGGCTCTGCGGGCGCTGTGAAAGTCCCGCACAGCACCCTCTGGGTGGGTCCGACCCCGCGCGACCGTATCGCCGCCGAAAGGTTTTCAGCAAGAGGCTTGAAAGCACCGGTAAGTGCTTTCAGTTCCGCACGAGAGGGTCAACAGCCGGACTTACCGGCATAGATCGCCAGCGCGGTGTTCGGGCCGAGGGTGGCGGTGAACTGGCCGGAGCCGTTCACGGTCACCGTCGTGTTGCTCTGGACGTTGCAGTACGTCCCGGCCGGGAGCGAGGTCTGGTACGTCCGGGTCAGGCTGCCCGACTCGTGGTTGATGGCCACGAAGCCCTTGCTGCCGCGCCCGAAGGCGATCGCGTCTCCGCCGTTGTCCCACCAGTTGGTGACGGACTGGCCGCGGGTCGCGTTGCGGAAGGGCACCATGCGCATGATCTCCGGCCAGGCGTGCTGGCACTTCCAGCCGTCCTGCCAGCAGGCGTTGACCGTGCCGCCGTTGGGCGGGCCGGCGTCCGTGGAGGAGAACTCGTACCCGGAGTTGACGTCCGGGGCGCCGTACGGGTACGCCAGCATGAAGACGTTGGCCAGGGTGTAGGTGGCGTTGTCCTTGTAGCTGAGCGTGGAGCCGTTGCGCTCGGTGTCGTGGTTGTCGACGAAGACCCCGGCGACGGAGCTGTTCATATAGCCCCAGCCCTCGCCGTAGTTCTTCAGGTACGCGAGGTTCTCGTTGTTGAAGACCCGCTTCAGGTCGAACGCGTAGCGGAACTCCTGGACGTCGCCGTTGCCCGTGTACTCGGTCGGCTGGACGGCCTCGCCGGCGCCGTGGATGGCCTCCTGCTTCCAGTAGACCGAGGGGTTGGTCAGCCGCGACTTGATGGCGGCGAGGTCGGCGGCCGGGATGTGCTTGGCCGCGTCGATACGGAAGCCGTCGACGCCGTACCCGAGCAGGGTGTTCATGTACCCGGCGATGGCCGAGCGGACGTAGTCCTCGCCGGTGTCCAGGTCGGCGAGGCCCACCAGCTCGCAGTTCTGGACGTTGCCGCGGTCCTGGTAGTTGCTGATCTGCGCGGTGCAGTTGTCGAAGTCGAACGAGGAGTACAGACCCGGATAGGCGTACTTCGTGTACGACGAGCCGCCGGTGCCGGTGCCGCTGCCCGACGACATGTGGTTGATCACCGTGTCGACGACGACCTTCACACCGGCCGCGTGACACGTGTCGATCATGTTCTTGAAGGCGGTGGCGTCACCGAGCCGGCCCGCGATCCGGTAGCTCACCGGCTGGTACGACGTCCACCACTGCGAGCCCTGCATGTGCTCGGCGGGCGGCGAGACCTGCACGTATCCGTAGCCGTTGGGGCCGAGGGTGGTGGTGCACTCCTTGGCCACCGAGTCGAATTTCCACTCGAAGAGGACGGCGGTGACGTCCTTCGTGCCGGGTGGGGAGGCGTAGGCGCCGCCCGTGGGGACGGTCAGCGCGAGGGACGCGCCCGCCGCGAGGGCGAGCACGCCGGAGAGGGTTCTGCCGGCCATGTGGGGTCCTTCTCCGTTGAAGGGGCTGGGGAGTTTCCGGAGGGGAGTTCCGGAAGCGGGTGCGCGCAAGATCCGCTGCCGATTCTTGCTGCAAGATGGCTGAAAACTTTCAACCGAGCAGAAGGTACGAGCCGGTTCGCGGGACGGTCAACCCTCCCGACACACGTTCTTCACGCCCCTGAAATGTCTTCACAGGTACGGGGGTTGGGGAATGGATGGTTCCCTCCGCGCGCATACTCGGGGAGAACTGAGTAGGTGCGCTCTGTCGGGTGGTGCGCGGCGGCCGGGACGCTGGTGGCATGACTCGACGACAGAGCAACCCCGCCGCCCAGCTGTTGACCGTCCTCGTGCTGGCCGCGGCGTCCTCCGCGCTGTGGGCCGCCTGGCTGGGCTGGGACCAGCGGCGGGATGTACACCCCGACGGTTCGACGACCGGACCGTACGAGGCGTGGCAGGTGATCGGGCTGGTGCTGACCCTGCTGGCGGCGGTGTACTGGGCGGCGGCGCACCGCTACTTCGTGGGCGCGGTGGCCGGGACCACGGCGGGGCTGACCGTCGCCTCGTTCTACGACTGGTCGGACGACGCGAGCGGCCTCTTCGTCATCGGCGTGGGCATGGTGATGCTGGGGAGCCTCGCCGCGACCGCCACCGTCTCCGCGGTGATCGCCACCGTGAAGGGGGGCGGCGGCCGGGTCACGGCGTGACGGCCGGACCCGGAGGAACGGCTGAGGCCCGCCACCCCGGAAAAGGGGCGGCGGGCCTCGGTGGTCGTGCAGGTCAGACGGTCGTCCACCACACGGTGGTGTCCGCCGGCAGCTTCGCCTCGTCCCCGGCGACGGTCGGCTCGCCGCTGGCGACGAGGACCCGGCCGTAGGCGGGGATCGTGACCGACTCGCCGGTGGTGTTGGCGACGCACACGAAGTCGCCGCGACGGAAGGCGAGGACGCCCTCGGGAGCCTTGAGCCACTCGACGGAGTCGCCCGCGCCGAGGGCGGGCTGCTCACGGCGGACGGCGAGCGCGGTGCGGTACAGCTCCAGCGTGGAGCCCGCGACACCCGTCTGCGCCTCGACGCTCAGGTCGCCCCACTCGGCGGGCTGCGGCAGCCAGGAGCCGCCCGCGCCGAAGCCGTACGAGGACCCGGTGCGGGTCCACGGGATCGGCACGCGGCAGCCGTCACGGAAGCCGTCCTGGCCGGCGCCCCGGAAGTAGGCCGGGTCCTGGCGCACCTCGTCGGGCAGGTCGACGACGTCCGGCAGGCCCAGCTCCTCGCCCTGGTAGACGTAGGCCGAGCCGGGCAGCGCCAGCATCAGCAGCGTCGCCGCCCGGGCGCGCCTGAGGCCCAGCTCGCGGTCTCCGGCGAGGCGGATCTGGGTGCCGAGGCCGGGCTCGTTGGCGAAGCGGGTGGCGTGGCGGGTCACGTCGTGGTTGGACAACACCCAGGTGGCGGGCGCGCCGACGGGGCGCATCGCGTCGAGGGTGCGGTCGATGACGACCTTCAGCTCGGCGGCGTCCCAGTCGGTGCCGAGGTACTGGAAGTTGAACGCCTGGTGGAGCTCGTCCGGGCGGACGTAGTTCGCCGTGCGCTCGACGGTAGGCGTCCAGGCTTCGGCGACGAAGATGCGCTCGCCCGCGTACTCGTCGAGCACCAGTCGCCACTCGCGGTAGACGGCGTGCACGCCGTCCTGGTCGAAGAACGGCATGACATCGTTGCCCAGCAGTTTGAGCTGTTCGTGGGAGCCGAGGTCGGGCAGGCCCTCGGCCTTGACCAGGCCGTGCGCCACGTCGATGCGGAAACCGTCGACGCCCATGTCGAGCCAGAAGCGCAGGATGGAGCGGAACTCGTCGCCGACGGCCGGGTGGTCCCAGTTGAAGTCGGGCTGCTCGGGGGCGAAGAGGTGCAGGTACCACTCCCCCGGCGTGCCGTCGGGTTCCGTGATCCGGGTCCAGGCCGGGCCGCCGAAGATCGACTCCCAGTCGTTCGGCGGGAGCTCGCCGTTCTCACCCTTGCCGGGGCGGAAGTGGTAGCGCTCGCGCAGCGGCGAGCCGGGGCCCTCCGCCACCGCACGCTTGAACCATTCGTGCTGGTCGGAGGAGTGGTTCGGGACGAGGTCGACGATGATGCGCAGGCCCAGCCCGTGGGCGTCGCGGATGAGGGCGTCGGCGTCCAGCAGATTGCCGAACATGGGGTCGACGGCGCGGTAGTCCGCGACGTCGTACCCGGCGTCGGCCTGCGGGGAGGCGTAGAAGGGGGACAGCCAGACGGCGTCCACGCCCAGGTCGCGCAGGTACGGCAGGCGGGAGCGTACGCCCTCCAGGTCGCCCATGCCGTCGCCGTTGCTGTCGGCGAAGCTGCGCGGGTAGACCTGGTAGATCACCGCGTCCCGCCACCAGTCGCGGCGGGCGGCGACAGTGGCGAGTGCGGAGTTGTCGGCCGGGTCGGTGGAGGAGTGCTGGCTCATGACGTCCTTGGTACGTAACGGAGTTCTGGTCATCGGTGTCTCGGGTCGGTCGACGAGGCGGCCGCGGTGACAGCGGGGTCGGATGGGCACCGCGGCCGCCACCCGTACGGCAAGGCGTACGGGAGTCATCGGGGTGGGGCTCAGCCCTTCGTGCCGCCGGCGGTCAGACCCGTCACCAGGTTCTTCTGCACCAGGTAGAAGAACGCGGAGACGGGGATGGCGACCAGGACCGCCGTGGCGAACATGAGGTTCTGCTGGGCGTCGTGCTCACTGACGAAGCTCTGCAGGCCGACCGCGAAGGTGTACTTCGTGTCCGACAGCATGAACGTCGAGGCGAAGGCGACCTCCCCGAACGCGGTGATGAAGCTGTAGAACGCGGCGACCGCCAGCCCGGGCTTGGCGAGCGGCAGGATCAGCCGCGCGAACGTGCCGAAGGGGGTCAGCCCGTCGACGCGTCCGGCCTCGTCGATCTCGAACGGGATCGTGTCGAAGTAACCCTTCAGCAGCCACGCGCAGTACGGCACGGCCGTCGAGCAGTAGACGAGGATGAGACCAAGGTAGCTGTCGATGAGCTGGAGTTCCGACAGGATCTCGTACATCGGCACCATCAGTACGGCGACCGGGAACATCTGGGTCACCAGGAGTACCCACATGAACTTGCGGTAACCCGGGAAACGCATGCGGGAGACCGCGTAGCCGGTGGTCGCGGAGATCAGCACACCGATGAGGGTGGTGCCGAGCGACACGACGAGGGTGCTGACGAGCCAGTCGAAGAACGCCGTCTTCTGCAGCACGAACGCGTAGTTGTCGAACGTCATCTTGCCGGGGATGCGCCCGGGGTGCAGATAGTCGTCCTTGTCCGGGCCGAGGGAGAGGAAGACCAGCCAGGCGATCGGGAAGAGCGCGACCAGGCTCGCCACGATGAGGACGGCGTGCGAGGTGAGGGAGCCGGCGAGGCTGCGCTCACCGCGCCCGCGCGGTGAGCGCGGGGTGGCGGCCGGCACGGGCGGGGGGCCCGCGGGAGCCGTGGTCTTGACGGTCGTGGTGCTCATGGGGGCTCCTGCCTCAGATCGCGAGCTGCTGCTCATCGCGGTTCAGCCAGCGGCGGTAGACGGAGGTGAAGACGATCAGGATGGCCAGCAGCAGGATGCCGTAGGCCGCCGACTGCGCGAAGTCACGCGGCTGCTGACCGAAGCCGAGGTAGTACGCCCAGGTCACGAGGATCTGCGCCTCGGGCGCGGTGTCGCCGAACAGCAGGAAGATGACGGCGAACTGGTTGAAGGTCCAGATCACACCGAGCAGGACCACGGTGGAGCTGACGGACCGCAGACCCGGCAGGGTGACGTACCGGAACCGCTGCCAGGCGCTCGCGCCGTCCATCTCGGCCGCCTCGTACAGGGAGGCGTCGATGGACTGGAGGCCGCCGAGCAGCGAGACCATCATGAACGGCACACCGCACCAGGTGTTCACCATGATCGCGGCGAACCGCTGCCAGAAGGTGTCCTCCAGCCACAGCGGGGCCGGCAGGTGCAGTGCTTCGAGGCCGGCGTTGATGATGCCGCCGTCGGCGAGCATGAACCGCCAGCCGAACACGGTGACGAAGGTGGGCACCGCCCAGGGCAGGACCAGGATCAGCCGGTAGAAGGTGCGGCCGCGCAGCTTCTGGTTGAGCAGCAGCGCGAGGCCGAGGCCGATGACGTAGTGCAGGGTGACGCAGAGCGCCGTCCAGACGATCGTCCAGATGAAGTGCGACCAGAAGCGGTCGTAGGCGGTCGGGCCCCACAGGATGTCGGCGTAGTTGTCGAAGCCGATGAACTCGTAGGTCGCCTCGATGTGGTTGACGCCGATCGTGCGCGCCGAGTTGAGGCTGTTGGCGTTGGTGAGCGTGAGGTAGAAGCCGCGGACCAGCGGGTACACCACGAGGACACCGAGCACGACGACCACCGGGGCGATCATCGCGTAGGCGTACCAGTGGCGCTGGTAGGAGTGCTTCAGCCGGGACAGCGGACCCGGGCGCCCGCCCGGCTCACCGCGGCGCTTGCCGGTCGCTCGGTCGATGGCGACTGTCATCGTTCGACACCTTCTGGAAGATCACTGGAAGATCGGGCTGGCTGGTACGCGGGCCGGTTCCGGCTGGTGGGCGGGCCGGGTGACCGCCGCGTCCGTCCCCCGACAGGCCGGTCGGACGCGGCGGCCACTCGGAATCACTTGCTGTAGTCCGGGACCAGCTTGGCGATCGAGGTCTCCGCGCTGCTCAGACCCTTGTCCAGGGACTTCTTGCCACCGGCGATGGCGAGCAGCTCGGTCTCGAGCGGGCCCCACAGCGAGCTGTACTCGGGCAGCTCGGGACGCGGCTGGGCGGCGGCGAGGACCGTCTGGTAGCCGGCGATGCCCGGGTCGGCCTTGACCTCGCTGGTGTAGGCGTCGTCACGCGTGGGCAGCGTGGAGTTCTTCAGGGCGATGGTTTCCTGGGACTTCGCCGAGGTCATGAACTTCACGAACTTCAGCGATGCCTCCTGGTGCGCCTTGTCGGAGCCGGCGTAGACCGAGAGGTTGTGGCCGCCGGTCGGGGCGCCCGCCTTGCCGGTGGAGCCGGCCGGGACGGTGGCGATGCCGAGGTTGGCCTTGTCCTTGAACGCGGCGCCCTTGTAGAAGTTCGTGATCTCCCAGGGGCCCTGGATGATCGAGGCGACCTTGCCGTTGACGAAGGCGTCCTGGATGTGGGCGTAGGCGTCGGCGGTGGTGTCCGCCTTGTGCAGGCCCTTGCCGTCGAACAGGCTCAGCCAGGTCTCGTAGCCCTTCACGGCCGCGGGGGACTTGACCGTGATCTTCTTGGCGGCGACGTCGACGGTGTCGGCGCCCTCGCCGTAGAGGAAGGACTGGGCGTAGTACGCCTGGGTGGAGCCCCAGTAGCCGTCGACGCCGGTCTTGCTCTTGATGGTGGCGGCGGCCTTCTTCAGGTCGGCCCAGCTCTTGGGGGCCTCCTTGATGCCGGCCTTCTCGTAGAGCTCCTTGTTGTAGACCAGCGCGAGGGTGTCGGTGACGAACGGCACACCGTAGGTCTTGCCGTCGTACTGGGCCTGCTTGATCAGGTTGGGCTGGAACTTGTCCTGGTCCGCGAGGGCCTCGGTGCCGTCCAGCGGCAGGAAGAAGCCCTTCTTGGCGAAGGCGGGCGTCCAGCCGACCTCGGAGCGCAGGATGTCCGGGGCACCCTTGGAGCCGGCGGCGGTGTCGAACTTGTTCTGCGCCTGGTCGAAGGGCACGTTGACGTACTTGACCTTGATGTCCTTGTTGGCGGCCTCGAACTCCTTGACCAAGGCCTTGTACGTCGGTGCCTCATTGGTGGCGTTGGACGTGTCCCACCAGGTGATGGTGACCGGACCGCCGGCCGAGTCGCCGCTGTCACTTCCGCCGCAGGCCGTCGCCGCGAGGGCGAGGGACGCCACCAGCGCGGTGGCCGCTATGCCACGCCGCATGAGGATCTCCTTGAGGGTTGAGCCCGTGTGCTGGGAGAGGGCCCCGTCCGACCTCTCTCCGAGTGCCGGCGCGTCGTCGCCGCCGCCGGGCGTGGCCGAACGTAACAGCGATGTAAGCCGGACGAAAGACCTTGCTGCAAAAAAATGCAAGAAGCGGTGATGGTTACTCCGCCGTGACCTGCGCTCAACTGCCCCGCAACCCGGTATCGGGGCCGATCAAGGCGTGTTGCGGCATCCGTGAAAGACTCTGCAAGCTCTTGCCACAGCAGGGCGGGGACGGGAATCATCAGCCCGTCAGCTCTTGCGAAAGCCATCTCTTCACGCAGGGGCGCCCCCACGGACACCGACCAGAATCACGAGGGACCGCGATGACGCAGCAGCCCGCAGTGGGCCGCACCCCCACCCGCACCCGACGCCGGGCCGGTGGGCAAGCGGATGCCCGGCCGGTACAGTCCGGTGCTGTGACCACACGGCTTGCCGACATCGCAACCCAGGCGGGGGTCAGCGAGGCGACTGTCAGCCGCGTCCTGAACGGGAAGCCGGGCGTCGCCGCGACCACTCGCCAGTCCGTCCTGGCCGCCCTCGACGTACTGGGCTACGAACGGCCGGTACGGCTGCGGCAGCGCAGCGCGGGTCTGGTGGGCCTCATAACCCCGGAGCTGGAGAACCCCATATTCCCGGCGCTGGCCCAGGTCATCGGGCAGGCGCTGACGCGGCAGGGCTACACCCCGGTCCTCGCCACCCAGACCCCCGGCGGGTCCACCGAGGACGAGCTGACCGAGATGCTCGTCGACCGCGGGGTCGCCGGCATCATCTTCGTCTCCGGGCTGCACGCGGACACCTCCGCGGACATGCAGCGCTATGAGCAACTGCGGGCGCAGGGTGTGCCGTTCGTGCTCGTCGACGGCTTCTCCCCCAAGGTGCAGGCGCCCTTCATCTCGCCGGACGACCGCGCGGCGATGAGCCTCGCGGTGACGCATCTGGCGTCGCTGGGCCATACCCGTATCGGTCTGGCCCTGGGTCCCAAGCGGTTCGTGCCCGTGCAGCGCAAGATCGAGGGGTTCGTCCGCACGATGCAGGATGTGCTGGGGCTGGACGCCGCGGCCATCGAGACGGAGCTGGTCCAGCACTCCCTGTACACCCTGGAGGGCGGGCAGGCGGCGGCGACGGCGCTCATGGACCGGGACTGCACGGCGGTGGTGTGCGCGAGCGACATGATGGCGCTGGGCGCGATCCGGGCGGCCCGGCAGCGGGGTCTGGAGGTCCCCCGGGACGTCTCGGTGGTCGGCTTCGACGACTCCCCGCTGATCGCCTTCACCGACCCGCCGCTGACCACGATCCGCAAGCCGGTCCCCGCCATGGGTCAGGCGGCGGTGCGCACGCTGCTGGAGGAGATCGGCGGGACTCCGGCGCCGCACAGCGAGTTCGTGTTCATGCCGGAACTGGTGGTGCGGGGATCGACCGCTTCGGCGCCCGGGGACCGTGGTCGCCCGTAGTCGTCCTTGAGGGGGAGGGAACGGGGGTGGGACCGATACGTGCGGAGGAGCGGGCCCCTGGCGGTACCCCCACGAACGTGCGGAGAGAACCCGACCAGAGGATGATCGGTGGGGAACGGCTTATCTGGCAAACTCTGTGCCCATGGGTGAAACGACCGTGACGACACTGGAGGAAGGCCGGGAGCAGGCCGCTCCGCGGTCCGTCACGGGCGCGCCGGAGCAGAGGCTTCTGCACCGGCTGAGGGCTCCTCGTCGCCCGCGTCTGTGGTTCGAGATCCTGCTGATCGCGGTGAGTTACTGGACGTACTCGCTGATCCGCAACGCGGTCCCGGAGCAGAAGGACCAGGCCCTCGCGAACGCCGACTGGATCTGGAAGGCGGAGCACCACCTCGGGATCGCCGTAGAGCAGTCGATCAACCACGCAGTGAACTCGGTCACATGGCTGATCGTCGGCATGAACTACTACTACGCGACGCTGCACTTCGTCGTCACGCTCGGTGTCCTCGTGTGGCTCTACCGTAGTCACCCGGGCCGTTACGCGGCGACGCGTCTGGTGCTGTTCGCGACGACGGCGGTGGCCCTGGTCGGCTACTACTTCTACCCCCTGGCCCCGCCGCGCCTGATGACCGGCGAGAGCTTCGTCGACACGGTCCTGGTGCACCACACCTGGGGCTCCATGGCCTCCGGCGACCTGAAGAACATGTCCAACCAGTACGCGGCCATGCCCTCCATGCACATCGGCTGGTCCGTGTGGTGCGGACTGACGATCTTCGCGCTGGCCTCGGTGCCGTGGGTGCGTGTGCTGGGCCTGCTCTACCCCGCGCTGACGCTCGTCGTCATCGTCGCCACCGCCAACCACTTCTGGCTGGACGCGGTCGGCGGCCTGCTCTGCCTCGCCTTCGGCTACGCGGTGGCGCGGCTGTGGTACGGCGCGATGCCGTACGCGCTGCCGCGCCGGGTGAGCGCGGGCGACGGGGGCCCCGTGATGGCACCGGTGAAGGTGTAGGACGGGTTCAGCCCAGCTGGAGGCGGTCGGCCAGACCCGCCTCGGTGAACGCGGCGACCAGTTCGTCGCGGCCTTCGGTGAAGTGGCCCCAGCTGTCGCAGTGGACCGGTACGACGCGGCGGGCGCCGAGTATCCGCGCGGCCTCGGCGGCCTGGGCGCCGTCGTGGACGAGCAGGGCGTTGTCGAAGATGCCGATGCGGGGCGCGCCCGCGAACATCACCACGGTGTCGACGGGCCCGAACCGCTCCGCTGTCTCCTTGACCACGGTCAGTGAGGCGTTGTCCCCGGTGACATGGACGGCGGGCAGGTCGGGGGCGGTCAGCACGAACCCGATGACCTGGCCCGAGACGGCCTCGACCGCCTGCGTGCCGAGCGCTTCCGGCCCGTGCAGCGCGGGGGTGGCCGTGACGGTGACCGTGCCGCCGTCGGGGCGGCGCAGCTCCGTGGACTCCCAGGGCGCGAGGCCCCGCGCGGTCCCGCCGAGCCGCCTCTCGCCGCCGGTGGTGGTGAGGGTGAGCGGTACGTCGGCGAGGAGGGCCCGCCCGGAGCGGTCGAGGTTGTCGGGGTGCTCGTCGTGGGAGAGCAGGACCGCGTCGACCGGCCCCAGGTCGGCGGGGGTGACCGCGGACGGCGCCGTCTTGGTCAGCCGGCCGCCGGGGATGGGGTAGTCGCCGGGGGCGTCGAAGGTGGGGTCGGTGAGGAGGCGGAGGCCGCCGTACTCGATGAGGGCGGTGGGGCCGCCGAGGACGCGGATGTCGGTCATGAGAAGAGCCCCCTGATTGACGGCATACGAAACACCCGCGAACTTCTCACGGATGGCGTTCGGTGTATCCGTGAGGGACGGTAGCCCTCTCTCACGGATGGGAGCAACCCGTACCATGAGACTCATGAACGAGGCCGTGACCGTCGAGCCCGCGCCGGGCGCCGAGCAGTACCCCGCGCTCGACTTCGCCAACAGCGCGCTCGCCCTGCCCGGCGGGCATTTCCTGGACCTCATCGGGACGCCCGCGACGGCCAACCACTGGCTCACCGAGCACGGCCTCGCGCCCGTGGACGCCGGGATGCGGGAGATGTGCGCGGCGCAGCTGCGGTCACTGCGGGAGCAGATCCGGGCGTTGCTCGCGTCGCGGGTGGACGGGCAGCCGGCGCCGGCGAGCGCGCTCGCCGCGATCAACGACGCGATGACGCGGGCGCCCGCGGCGGCGTTGCTGCACTGGGAGCCGGGGCGGGGGCTGTACCGGGCGGCCGCCCATCCGACCACCCAGCTCGTCGATCACGCGCTCGCGGTCCTGGCGACGAACGCGGCGGATCTGTTGACCGGGGACGACGCGGAACGGCTCACGGCGTGCGGGTCCACTCCCTGCAACCGGTATCTGCTGCGGCACGGGCGCCGGCAATGGTGCTCGACGCGGTGCGGGGACCGGGTACGGGCGGCCCGCGCGTACGCGCGGCGGCGGGGGCCGGGTGCCTCATAGCTCGGGGGCGCGCCTGTTGTCGGCGGGTGCGGGTGCGTTGTTCGCGCAGTGCCCCGCACCCCTGAAGGCTCGGGCCCGCGGCCCTGCCTTCAGCGGGTGGCGCCGGTGAGAAGCACGGGGCGCGGCCCCGGACGCTTTTCAGGGGCGCGGGGCACTGCGCGAACAACCCCCACGCGCCCGCGGTCGCCAAAGAACGCGCGCCCCCGAGCCACAAAGCGCCCGGCCCCTACCCTCACGTGCCGTAGAACAAGTCCTCCACCACCGCCCGCGCCCGCCGCGTGGTCCTCCGGTAGTCGTCGAGCATGTCCCCCACATGACCGGGCCCGTACCCCAGGTAACGGCCGACCGCGGCCACCTCCCGGCTGTCGGAGGGGAACGTGTCGCCTGCCCTCCCCCGCACCAGCATGACCGCGTTGCGCACACGCGTCGCCAGCACCCACGCCTCGTCGAGGGTCGCCGCCTCCTCGTCCGTGACGAGGCCCGCCTCCCGTGCGGCGCCCAGCGCGGCCCGCGTACGGGTCGTGCGCAGGCCCGGCTCGCGCCGGCCGTGGCGGAGCTGGAGGAGCTGGACGGTCCACTCGACGTCGGAGAGACCGCCGCGGCCGAGCTTGGTGTGGAGGGTCGGGTCGGCGCCGCGCGGCAGCCGCTCCGACTCCATACGGGCCTTGAGCCGGCGGATCTCGCGGACCGCGTCCTCCCCGAGGCCGTCCGCCGGGTAGCGGAGCGGGTCGACGAGTTCGACGAAGCGGCGGCCGAGGTCCGCGTCCCCGGCGACCGGCTCGGCCCGCAGCAGGGCATGGGACTCCCAGACCAGGGACCACCGGCGGTAGTACGCCTCGTAGGACTTCAGGGTCCGTACGAGGGGCCCCGACTTGCCCTCGGGGCGCAGGTCGGCGTCGATGAGGAGCGGCGGGTCGGCGCTGGGCAGCTGGAGCAGGCGGCGCATCTCGGCCACGACCGTGTTCGCGGCGCGGGCCGCCTCCTGCTCGTCGGCGCCCTCCCGCGGCTCGTGGACGAACAGGACGTCCGCGTCGGAGCCGTAGCCCAGTTCGTGGCCCCCGAAGCGGCCCATGCCGATGACGGCGAACCGGGTGGGCAGGGTGTCGCCCCAGCCCTCGCGGACGACCGCGCGGAGGGTGCCCGCGAGGGTCGCCGCGGTGAGGTCGGAGATCGCGCCGCCGACCAGGTCGACCAGCGCGCCCTGGTCGGCGGTGGCCGGGGACGCCTCGGTGCCGTAGGAGCCGACGATGTCGGCGGCGGCCGTACGGAACAGCTCGCGGCGCCGTACGCCGCGCGCGGCCGTGACGCCCTGGGCGGCGCCGTCGGCGCGGCGGACCGCGGCGAGGATCTCCTGTTCGAGGTGGGCGCGTGAGCGGGGTTCCAGGCCGCCGGAGCGGCCGTCCCCGTCGCCGAGGAGGGCGACGGCCTCGGGGGCGCGCATGAGGAGGTCGGGGGCGAGGCGGCCGGCGGACAGGACCCGTGCGAGGTTCTCGGCGGCGGCGCCCTCGTCGCGCAACAGCCGCAGGTACCAGGGCGTCTTGCCGAGGGCGTCGGAGACCTTGCGGAAGTTGAGGAGTCCGGCGTCCGGGTCGGCCGAGTCGGCGAACCAGCCCAACAGGACGGGCAGGAGCGTGCGTTGGATGGCGGCCTTGCGGGTGACGCCGGAGGCCAGGGCCTCCAGGTGGCGCAGGGCGGAGGCAGGGTCGGCGTAGCCGAGGGCGACGAGGCGTTCGCGGGCGGCGTCGGCGCTCAGCCGCGCCTCGCCGGGGGCGAGTTGGGCGACGGCGTCGAGGAGCGGGCGGTAGAAGAGCTTCTCGTGCAGGCGTCGTACGACGGAGGCGTGGCGCCGCCACTCACGGTGCAGCTCGGCGACCGGCTCGGTGCGCAGGCCCAGGGAGCGGCCGATGCGCCGCAGGTCGCCCTCGTCCTCGGGGACCAGGTGGGTGCGGCGCAGCCGGTAGAGCTGGATGCGGTGCTCCATGGAGCGCAGGAAGCGGTAGGCGGCGTCGAGTTGGGCGGCGTCGGTGCGGCCCACGTAGCCGCCGGCGGCCAGGGCGCCCAGCGCGTCGAGGGTCGTGCCGCTGCGCAGGGAGGTGTCGGCGCGCCCGTGGACCAGCTGGAGCAGCTGCACGGCGAACTCGACGTCCCGCAGGCCGCCCGGCCCGAGCTTCAGCTGGCGGTCGACCTCGGCGGCCGGGATGTTCTCGACGACCCGGCGGCGCATGCGCTGCACGTCGGCGACGAAGTTCTCCCGCTCGGCGGCCTTCCACACGAGGGGTTCGAGCGCGGCGACGTACTGCTCCCCCAGCTCGATGTCCCCGGCCACCGGGCGGGCCTTCAGCAGGGCCTGGAACTCCCAGGTCTTCGCCCACCGCTGGTAGTACGCGAGATGGCTGCTGAGCGTCCGTACGAGCGGGCCGTTGCGGCCCTCGGGCCGTAGGTTGGCGTCGACGGGCCAGATGCTGCCCTCGACGGTCGTCTCGGAGCAGATCCGCATCATGTGAGAGGCAAGCCGGGTGGCGGCGCGGACGGCCGCCTGCTCGTCGGCGCCGTCCGCGGCCTCCCCGACGAAGATGACGTCGACGTCGGAGACGTAGTTGAGTTCGTGACCCCCGCACTTGCCCATCGCGATCACCGCGAGCCGGCACAGCGCCGCGTCGTCGGGGGCCGCGGCCCGCGCTATGGCGAGGGCCGCGCGGAGGGTGGCGGTGGCGAGGTCGGCGAGTTCGGCGGCGGCCTGGGCGACGTCCGTGGTGCCGCACACGTCGCGGGCGGCGATGGACAGCAGGCAGCGGCGGTAGGCGACCCGGAGGGAGACGGGGTCGGTGGCCTCGGCGAGGCCGCGCTCGAACTCCGCCACCCCCGGATGCAGGTCCTGCGGCTCGTACGTGACGAGCGCCTGCCAGTCGTGCGGGTGCCGCGCGAGGTGCTCGCCCAGCGCGGCGGACGCGCCGAGCACCCCCAGCAGCCGGTCCCGCAGGGGCTTCGCGGCTGTCAGCGTGTCCAGCACCTTGCGGCGGTCCGTGTGGTCGGGCTGCGCCTCCAGCAGCCGTACGAGTCCCGCCAGCGCGAGATCCGGATCGGCGGTCGCCCCCAGGGCGTCCAGCAGCACCGGATCACTGCGTACGGCGGCCAGCTCCGCGCTCTCCAGCAGCCGCTCGGCCGCCGAGGGGTCCGTGAAACCGTGCCGCAGCAGTCGCGTGAACGTGCTGCTCCTGCGCCCCGGCGCCGTCATCCCCGGCCTCCCGTGTCCGATCGAACCCGATCAAGGTCGTACGGGCTGAGCCTAACCGGAGTGGGTGGGGGAAGCGTCGGCCGGACGGGCCCGGCGTCGGGCCGGGCCGGCCGGGCTGGGGACGGGCGCGGCAGCGCGCACTGGACGGTCCCTGCCGCGACCGCATCACACGGCGCCACGCACGAAGCGAGGCGCACGGGACAGCGCGGGGGGCGCGGCACTTGCACGCGACACCCGGCACCCCACGCACGGCCACGGCACCGGCACCCGGCACCCGCACCCGGCCGCGCGCATGGAAGAGCCGCGGCGCGACCGCACCGCGGCATGTGACTCCTTCCGCGTCACCGTCTACACGGTTCGACGCGTCACTTGTTCCAACCACCCGGAGCGTGGCCCGACGGGTTCCGGAACTCGGACTCCTGCTCGTGCGCCGCACCCTTGCACTCGGGCTGCTGCCCGCCGGGCAGCTTGCCGGCGTTGTTGGTGCACGAGATGGGCTCTTCCTGGATCTTGGCGTTGGCGACACTCGCGCCGCCAAGACTCAACGCGCACGCGACCCCAGCGGCCCCCACGGCCGCCGCGAACCGCCTACCCACCAGTCTCTTCGACATTCCGCCAGCCTCCTGTACCACTCGGCTGCGCGGCAGAGCGTTCCCGGACTGTCGCGTTCTTCATCCCGACGCTTCTCTTCACGACGACATATGTCAAGGAAGTCCACTACCCGGACAGAAGTTACCCACGAGAATCCTGTTGAAAAAGAAACGGGCAGCCGCAGACCCGCCGCAGCCATCTACGGCGGATCCGCGTAAGGTCCTCCGAACTGCGCCCTACAGCACCGGAAGGTTCTTCCGCAGCTCGAAGGCCGTGACCTCGCTGCGGTACTCCTCCCACTCCTGCTTCTTGTTGCGGAGGAAGAAGTCGAAGACGTGTTCGCCGAGGGTTTCGGCGACGAGGTCGCTGCGCTCCATGAGGGTCAGGGCCTCGCCGAGGTTCTGGGGGAGCGGCTCGATGCCCATCGCGCGGCGTTCCGCGTCGGAGAGGGCCCAGACGTCGTCCTCGGCGCCCGGCGGGAGCTCGTAGCCCTCCTCGATGCCCTTGAGGCCGGCGGCCAGCAGGAGCGCGTACGCCAGGTACGGGTTCGCGCCCGAGTCCAGGGAGCGGACCTCGACGCGTGCCGAGCCCGTCTTGCCGGGCTTGTACATGGGGACGCGGACCAGGGCCGAGCGGTTGTTGTGGCCCCAGCAGATGTACGAGGGGGCCTCGCCGCCGGCGCCCGCGGTGCGCTCGGTGCCGCCCCAGATCCGCTTGTAGGAGTTCACCCACTGGTTCGTCACCGCGGAGATCTCGGCCGCGTGCTTGAGCAGGCCCGCGATGAAGGAGCGGCCCACCTTCGACAGCTGGTACTCCGCGCCGGACTCGTAGAAGGCGTTCCGGTCGCCCTCGAAGAGGGACAGGTGCGTGTGCATGCCCGAGCCCGGGTGCTCGGAGAACGGCTTCGGCATGAAGGTCGCCTGCACACCCTGCTCCAGCGCCACCTGCTTCATGACCAGGCGGAACGTCATGATGTTGTCCGCCGTGGAGAGCGCGTCGGCGTAGCGCAGGTCGATCTCCTGCTGGCCGGGCGCGCCCTCGTGGTGGGAGAACTCGACCGAGATGCCCATCGACTCCAGCATGGTGATCGCCTGGCGGCGGAAGTCCATGCCGACGTTCTGCGGGGTGTGGTCGAAGTAGCCCGAGTTGTCGGCCGGGGTCGGGCGGGAGCCGTCGAGCGGCTTGTCCTTCAGCAGGAAGAACTCGATCTCGGGGTGGGTGTAGAAGGTGAAGCCCAGGTCGGACGCCTTGGCCAGGGCACGCTTGAGCACATAGCGCGGGTCGGCGAAGGACGGGGAGCCGTCCGGCATGAGGATGTCGCAGAACATCCGGGCCGTCCCCGGGGCCTCCGCGCGCCACGGCAGGACCTGGAACGTCGACGGGTCCGGCTTGGCGATCATGTCGGACTCGTACACCCGGGCGAATCCCTCGATGGCGGAGCCGTCGAAGCCGATGCCCTCGTCAAACGCCTGTTCCAGCTCGGCGGGGGCCACGGCCACGGACTTCAGGAAGCCCAGCACGTCCGTGAACCACAGGCGTACGAAACGGATGTCGCGCTCCTCCAAGGTACGGAGCACGAACTCCTGCTGCTTGTCCATCTTCCGCTTCCACCCATTCCTTGCTGGTCAGGCCGTCTTGCTCCCGAGCGACGGGATGCGGTCGGGCGTCTGAGCATCCCACCACAACACCATTTCACGCGTGTTGCGCACCTTGATCGGCAAACCGACCACGGGCCGAACGCCAGGCGTACGGCAGATGTACCGCCCGCTGCGCCGTTCAACCGTTCTGCCGCCCATCTTGCCTGCTCGCGCGCCCGTGCGTAACGCCCACGGCGTCCGGTATACGGCCGCGGCCGTACCCGTCCGCTACGTCCTGGGCACAACCGCGCGCCCCGCCCACCCCGCGCGCGACCATGGGAGGCGGGATCCCTCGTTTACGAGAGGGAGCCCATCAAATTACGATCAGCTGGTCCTACTGTCCCATCCGCCTCATCCCCCACTAAGGACTCAACCCATGGCCGCCAAGAACACCAGCAGCGCGGCGCGCAAGGCGCGCATCGAGGAGATGCGCCGTGCCGAGCGCTCCCGTGAGCGCCGGAACCGGATCCTCGTGATCGGCGCCAGCGTGGTGATAGTCGCCGGCCTCGTCGTCGGCGGCACGGTCCTGATCCGCTCGCAGTCCGACGACGGCGGCAGCAGCAGCACCGCGAGCGACTCCAAGGGCGACGGCAAGTTCACGACGGACGCGGACGGCGTCAAGACGTGGAGCAAGAAGCTCACCCAGAACCACGTCACCAAGTCGGTGACCTACCCGATGACGCCCCCGGTCGGCGGCGACCACAACCCGGTCTGGCAGAACTGCAACGGCGACGTCTACGACAAGGCGATCAAGAACGAGAACGCCGTGCACTCCCTGGAGCACGGCGCCGTCTGGGTGACGTACAACGACAAGGCCGCCGAGGCGGACGTCAAGGCGCTCGCGGCGAAGGTCAAGAAGACCCCGTACACGCTGATGAGCCCGGTCGAGGACCAGAAGGACCCGATCATGCTCAGCGCCTGGGGCCACCAGCGCACGGTGACCAGCGCGACCGATCCGAACGTGGACAAGTTCTTCCAGAAGTTCGTCCAGGGCCAGCAGACGCCCGAGCCGGGTGCCGCCTGCACCAACGGCATTTCCTGACGACGGCCGAACGCGACCTGGCACAGTGGGACAGATGAAGCACATCGGTTGGATCGCCTCCGGGGCCGCGGCGGTACTCGTCGCGGCCGGGGCGATCACGTACGCGGTCGCCGACGGCGACGACTCCGGCCTGAAGGCCCCGGCCGCCGACTCCGCGGACGCGGGGTTCGCCCGGGACATGGCGGTCCACCACCAGCAGGCCGTCGAGATGTCGTACATCGTCCGTGACCGCACGGACGACGAGGAGATCAGGCGGCTCGCGTACGACATCGCGCAGACGCAGGCCAACCAGCGCGGGATGATGATCGGCTGGCTCGACCTGTGGGGGCTGCCGAAGGTGTCGTCGCAGAAGCCGATGGCGTGGATGGGCATGGGCGGCATGGCCTCCGGTGAGGACGGCTCGCTGATGCCCGGCATGGCGACCGACGCCGAGATGGCGAAGCTCGGCAAGCTCAACGGCAAGCAGGCCGAGATCTTCTTCCTCCAGCTGATGACCGACCACCACAAGGGCGGCATCCACATGGCGGAGGGCTGCGTCGCCAAGTGCACGGTCGGCGTGGAGAAGAAGCTCGCCCAGGGCATGGTCAACGCCCAGGAGTCCGAGATCTCGCTGATGACGGACCTGCTGAAGGCACGGGGAGCCGCACCCCGCCCGTAGGGCGACACCAGACCGCGTCCCCACCGGCCCGCCCGACACGACGTCGAGCGGGCCGACGGCTGTGACACGACGGGCCCGGTCCACCGCCGCCCAACCGTCCGGCCCGATCCACCGCCGCCCAATCGTCCGGCCAGAGGTCCACCGCCGCCGGACCATCCGGCCCTGTCCGACGCCGCCGGCCCGTCCGGCCACCTCGAGGTTCACCGTCACCGGCCTGGACACGGCACCCCACCGGGCCACCCATGACGACCAACTGCCCCCGCCGGGGGCCGTGTTCCGCACTGCCGGGCCGTTCTCCTCGTACTACGGCTCGAGCATCGCGAGCACGCTGCCGGACGCGTACGGCGGAAGGTGCCGTACGCGGTGAAGGGCTACACCGGCCGGCATCGCGGGCCGCGTACGGCGCGGGCCCCTACACCGGCAAGCGGAACTCCCGCACGCGGGGCGCCCCCCGTGCGCCCTTTGCCCTCGCTCCGACGCGCCGCGCCGCTCCCGGGCCTGGCATGATCACGGCGTGAACGCCGAATCAGCCCGGTCCGGGCCGCCGCGCAGAGCCGTCCTCCTCGATGTGGACGGCACGTTGATCGACGCCCTGGACAACCAGCGCCGGATCTGGGCGACTTGGGCGGAGAGGTACGGGCTGGACGCCGCCGCGGTCCACGAGGTCGCCCTGCGGACGCGGCCGTCGGAGACGTTCGCGGAGGTCGCCCCGCACGAGGACCCGGCGCAATGCCTTGCCGTCCTGCACGAGTTGGAGGACGAGGACGTCCGCTCGGGCGTCTACGGCTGCTTCGAGGGCGCGGCGGAGCTGCTGGGAGCGCTGCCGCCGGACCGGTGGGCGCTGGTCACCTCGAACTACGAGCACCGGGTGCGCGGGCGGTTCGCGCGTACGGGCCTGCCCGTGCCGTCGGTTCTCGTGGACGCCGCCGCGGTGCGGGAGGGCAAGCCGTCCCCGGTCCCTTATCTGCTGGCCGCCGAGCGCCTCGGTGTCCGTCCCGAGGACTGCCTCGTCGTCGAGGACGCCCCCTCGGGGGTCGAGGCCGGCCTGCGGGCCGGCATGACGGTGTGGACGGTCAACACCCCGGCCCCGGCGGCCACCGCCCACCGGCATTTCCCGACGCTCCGTGCGGCGGGGCCGGCGATCCTGGGGTTCGCCCGCGGGGAGGGGCGGCGGGCGGCGGACGACCGGGCAGCGGGGTGACGCAGGGCGACGTCGGCGGGCCCTCTGTCACCATCTTCCCGTCGCGCATGGCCCGTTGACATATGCCGGTGACAGGAGAAACGTGGGGGGAAGAACGCGACAGTCCTGGAAGGCTCTGCCGCACAGCCGAACAGCACAGGAGGCTGAGCGGAATGACACGACTGACCGGTAAGCGGCTGGCGACGGCGCTCGGCGCCGGAGCGGCCGCCATCGCGCTGAGCCTGGGCAGTGCCGCGGGCGTCGCCAACGCCGATCCCCCGTTCAAGTGCCAGAACGGCGGTGGCAACACCCCCAAGGGCAACTGCAACGGCAACGGCCTCGACGTGGTGAACCCCGGCGGGAACGCCCCGGGTGGCTTCAACAAGTGATCGGGAGGAGAACCGCCGCGGTGCGCAGGCGCCGCGGTGTCTCCGTGCCGGGGGGGGTGCCTCCGTGCCGGGGGTCTCCGTGCCGGGGGGGTGGCTCCGTGCCGGGGCTCGGTGTCTCCGTGCCGGGCCCCGGCGGCTGCGGGAGTGCCGGCCTCACCGCTCCCGCGCGGCCAGGTCCGCCAGCACCTGGTGCAGCGGCTCCGTGGCGCGGCGGCGGTACTCCTGGACGGCCCAGCCGTTGCCGTCGGGGTCGGTGAAGTACATGAACGTGGCGCCGTCGTCGGGGGCGTACTGAACGGGTTCGGAGACGTCTAGACCCCGTTCGACGAGTTCGGCGCGGGCGGCCTTGATGTCGGCGACGCAGAGCTGGAGGCCCTGGTAGGAGCCGGGGGCCGGCCGGGGACCGCGGGCCATGTCCCAGATCGCGTCGCCCAGCGCGATCGAGCAGCCGGAGCCCGGCGGTGTCAGCTGGACGATGCGTATGCCGGGCATGACCTCCTGGTCGATGTCGACATGGAAACCGACCTTGTCCCGGTAGAAGTCCCGGGCGCGGTCGATGTCGCTCACGGGCAGCGGAATCACTTCGAGCGAGAAGTCCATCTGGTCCTCCGGGTCACCGTCGACGGCAGGGAGCGCTCAGCCGCCACAGGCCCGCCTGCGCCACGGCCTGCCCGACTGAACGCTTCTCCACACCGAACCGGAAAACGGCCCCGCCCGCCACCGGATCGGCGCGACACGTGGCGCCGGCCGGCGCAGCCCCCGGTCGTCAGCCCCGGACCGTCTCCGGGTCCCGGTCCGGTACGTGCGAGGCGACCAGGCGGCCTGCGGTCGGGTGGGTGGGGTGGGGTGCGGGCGTGCGGCGGGCGTCGACCGCGTAGGCCACCGCGGCGACCCCGAGGCCGAGGACGGCGAGGCCCGCTCCGACGACCGCCGGGGACGTGGTGCCGAGGCCCAGGGAGAGGGCGAGGCCGCCGATCCAGGCGCCGCCGGCGTTCGCGAGGTTGAACGCGGCCTGGTTGGCGGAGGACGCGAGGGACGGGGCGGAGGCGGCCTTCTCCATGACCATCAGCTGGAGCGGCGAGCCGGTGACGAACGCGGCGACTCCGAGGAGGACGACCGCCAGGGCCGCGCTCCACTGGGCGGACATGAACGCCGGGAACAGTGCGAGGACCACGACCAGGGAGGTCAGGCCGCCGAAGAGGGTGCCCCGCATCGAGTGGTCCGCGAGTCGGCCGCCGGCCAGGTTGCCGATGGTCGCGCCCACACCGAACAGGGCCAGCAGCAGGGTGACACTGCTGTCGGCGTACCCGGCGGAGCCGGTGAGCATCGGGGTGATGTAGCTGTACGCGGAGAAGAGTGCCGCGAACCCGGCGACGGTCGTGCCGAGGGCCAGCCAGACGGGCAGGGAGCGCAGGGCGCCCAGTTCGCCGCGCAGCCCGGTCGCGGGCGCCGTGGTGTGGTCGTGCGGGAGCAGCGCGGCCAGCGATCCGATCGCGGCGAGGCCGATCGCGCTGACGCCGAGGAAGGTGACCCGCCAGCCGAGCTCCTGCCCCATCAGAGTCGCCACCGGGACACCGGCGATGTTCGCGACGGTCAGCCCGAGGAACATCAGCGACACCGAGCGGGCCTTGCGCTCCGGCGCGACGAGACCGGTGGCGACGACCGCGCCCACGCCGAAGAAGGCGCCGTGCGGCAGACCGCTGAGGAAGCGGGCGGCGAGCAGCCAGTGCTCGTCGGGGGCGAGCGCGGAGAGCGCGTTGCCGGCCACGAACAGGGCCATGAGCCCGATGAGCACCGTGCGGCGCGGCATCCGGGCCGTGGCGGCCGCGAGCAGCGGGGCGCCGACGACGACGCCGAGGGCGTACGCGGAGACGAGGTGGCCGGCGGCGGGGATCGAGACACCGAGGTCGGCCGCGACGTCGGGCAGCAGGCCCATCATGACGAACTCGGTCGTACCGATGCCGAAGGCTCCTACGGCGAGGGCGAGCAGGGCCAAGGGCATGGGGGAACCTTTCGGGCCAGAAGGAGAGCAAGGGGAAGGAGGGATTCCTCCGGATGCCTTCCACTATATGTTCACTGACGGAACAAACTCTCCCGGCTTTCCCTTCCCACCCCGCTGACCTGCGGGATCAGCCGCCGGACGTGTCGATCGTCACCCGCGCCGCCACCGGCAGGTGGTCACTGCCCGTCTGCGGCAGGGTCCAGGACGCCATCGGCTCCAGACCCCGGACCATGATCTGGTCGATCCGGGCCATCGGGAACGACGCCGGCCAGCTGAAGCCGAAGCCGCTGCCCGCCGCGCCCTGGGTGGAGCGCATCTGGGCGGTGACGGCGTTCAGGGCGCGGTCGTTCATGGTGCCGTTGAGGTCACCGAGGAGGACGACGTCCCGGATGGGCTCGTCCGCGATGGCCTCGCCCAGCGCGTCGGCGCTCTTGTCGCGCTGGCGGGCGGTGAACCCGGCCTCCAGCTTCACCCGCACCGAGGGCAGATGGGCGACGTACACGGCGACCTGGCCCTCGGGTGTGGTCACGGTGGAGCGCATCGCGCGCTGCCAGCCCAGCTTGATGTCGACGGCGTGGGTCCCGCTCATCGGGTACTTGCTCCACAGCCCGACGGTGCCGACGACCTCGTGGTACCGGTACGTCGCCGCGAGCGCCTTCTCGTACACCGGCACCGCCGACTCCGTCAGCTCCTCCAGCGCGACGACGTCCGCGCCGGACGCGGCGACGTCACGGGCGGTGCCGGACGGGTCGGCGTTGTCCGCGTTGACGTTGTGGGTGACGACCATGAGGTCGCCGCCGCCCCCCGTCTTGCTGGTGACGAGGCCGCCGAAGAGGTTCAGCCAGACGATCGTCGGGACCAGGACCGCGATCAGCGCGATGGCCGATCGGCGGACGATCGCCAGGACCAGCAGCAGCGGGATCACGATGCCCAGCCAGGGCAGGAACGTCTCCGTCAGACTGCCCAGGTTGCCCACGCTGTTGGGGACCTGGGCGTGCAGCACCATCACGAGCGCGACGAGCAGGGCGAGGACCGCGACGACGACGCCGCGCCGCCAGATCCCGCGGTCGCCTCTCCATCCGCCGAACCACCGGCCGAGCAGGCGCCGAAGCCGGGATCCTTCGCGGCCCTCGCCCGTGCCGCCGCCGCCCGTCTCCGTCATGTACGCCTGCGCCATACCGTCGCCTCACAACCTGCCGTGCACACCGTCCCCCGCACCCGGGGAGTGCCGGGAAGTCCACGACACCGGGGTGTGGTGCGGGACTTCGCGGCACCCCCTAGACCCTAGGGGATGATCGCCGTCGATCCTGCCGCCGCGTGGCGGCCGTACGGGCACGAGGACGAACAACCCGCTGTTCGGAGTTCCGAACGATGGTGAACGGGTGAGCTCTGTAACGGAATGCGAACATTCGCTGTGACTCAGCTCGCAGGCGGACGCAGTCCTTCGAGCACCGTGTCGACCATGACCTCCGCGAGGTCGTCGGGGAGCGGCGAGTCGGGGCGCATGAGGGTGCGCACGAGCATGGGCCCGAAGACGAGGTCGCCGATGACGTCGAGGTCGACGTCGGCGCGGAGTTCGCCGTTGTCCTGTCCGCGCCGCAGGACGTCGGCGAGGGTCCGGCGGCGCGGGGTGACGACGTTCGCGTGGTAGGCGTCCCAGATCTTGGGGCTGGACTTCATCTGGGCGAAGACGTTGTGCAGGATCGCCGAGGAGCGGTTGGCGAGTCCGCGCCGGCGGACGGCCTCCAGCAGGACGACCAGGTCGTCGCGCATGGAGGTGCCGGGCAGCACCGGGTCGGGCGGTTCGGCGGCGCGCAGGACGTCGACGAACAGCTCCTCCTTGCCGCGCCACCGGCGGTAGATGGTGGCCTTTCCGACACCGGCGGTGCGGGCCACCCGTTCTATGGACAGCTCCGCGAGGGGCACACCGTCCTCCAGGAGCTTCATCACGCCCTCGATGATGGAGCGCTCCACGGCCTCGCTGCGGGGCCGCCCCCGCACGGGGCTCACATCCCTGGCCCGTCCGTCCTGGGCCCGGCTTCCGGCGAGGCTCACGGTCCACTCCGTCTCTGTCGTCGCACCGGGGTGATTCTCCCCCGGCCGCGCCCCCCGAAGGGCGCCCCCCTTCGCCCCGTTGGCCGGACCTCAGCGCTCCTGGGCCACCAATTCGGCCTCGTTCTCGTCCGGTTGGCCGGTCGCCGGCCGGCCCGGCAGGAAGACGGCCATGGCCACCGCGCCGAGGACGGCCACGGCGGCCCCGCACAGCGCCGTCACATGCATGGCGTGCAGGAAGGCGTCGTGGGCCGGGCCGACGAGGGCCGCGCCCCGGTCGCCGAGACGGGCGGCGAGGCCGAGGGTGGCCTCGATGGACTCGGCGGCGGCGTGCGGGGCGCCGGGCGGCAGGTCGTCCTCGATGCCGGAGCGGTACGCGGTGGACAGCACGGAGCCGAGGACGGCGATGCCGAGGGCGCCGCCGACCTGGCGGAAGGTGTTGCTGAGCGCGGACGCGGAGCCCGCCTTCTCCCGGGGCAGGGCCTGCATGATGACGACGCTCAGCGGGGTCATGACGTGGGCCATGCCCACGCCCATGAGGAAGAAGATGACCTCCAGGAGCCAGATGGGCGTGTCCTCGTCCAGGACGGCGAACGCGGCGAGCATCCCGGCGATCAGCAGCATGCCGGCCGTGCACACCACGCTGTTGCCGAAGCGGTCGACGACCAGCCGGGCACGCGGCGCGAACACCAGCTGGGCGACGGCCAGCGGCAGCATCAGCAGACCGGTCTCCAGCGGTGAGTAGCCGCGGACGGTCTGGGTGTAGAAGACCGAGAAGAAGGTCACGCCCATCAGGGCGAAGAAGACCAGGCCGATCACACCGATGGCGGCGGAGAAGACCTTGTTGCGGAAGAACGAGATGTCGATGGACGGGTGGTCGCTGCGCTTCTCGAACACCACGAACGCGGCGAGGACGGCGAGACCGGCGGCGATGGCGCCGAGGACCGTGGCGTCGGTGAAGTCGGCGAGCTGGCCGCCCCGGATGATGCCGTAGACGAGCAGCACGAGGCCGACGACCGAGAGCAGCACGCCGACGGGGTCGACGCGGCCGGGGTTCGGGTCGCGGGAGTCGGGGACCAGCCAGAGCATCAGGCCGAGGGCGAGGACGACGATCGGCACGTTGATCAGGAAGACCGAGCCCCACCAGAAGTGGTCCAGCAGGAGACCGCCGGTGATGGGGCCGATGGCGATGGCGAGGCCGACGCCGCCGGCCCAGATGCCGATCGCCTTCGGCTGCTCCTCGCGTTCGAAGACGTTCATCAGGACGGCGAGGGTGGCGGGCATCACGAAGGCGGCGCCGAGACCCATGACCGCGCGGAACGCGATGAGCTCGACCGGTGATCCGGAGCCGGCCGCCAGCGCCGACCCGATGCCGAAGACGACCAGACCGCCGAGCAGCACCTTCTTGCGGCCGAGCCGGTCGCCGAGCAGGCCCGCGGTGAACAGCAGTCCCGCGAAGACGAGGGTGTAGGCGTTGATCGCCCACTCCAGCTCGCTCTGCGTGGCGCCGAGGCCGGTGGGCTCGGGGGTGGAGATCGTCTTGATGGCGACGTTGAGGATCGAGTTGTCGAGCACCACGATCAGCAGGCTCAGCATCAGCACGCCGAGGATCGCCCAGCGACGGCGGTGCACCGCTTCCGGTATCCGGGATTCAGGGGCTGCGGAAGTCATGCCTTCGAGCGTAGGCCATTTCCGATACGAGACCGTCTCGTATCGGAATTCCTTTACCGAGGTCTTACGTGGCAGGGCCCGCTCCGCTTGCGCCTGAACGGTCACACCCACCTGCTCTGGCCCTCGACAGGACGAGGTGCCACCATGGAGTCGGTCCGGGGACGCCGTCAGGGCGCCTCGAGATGACATGAAGGAGCCGTGGCAATGACGCAGCTTTCGGCTGCCCAGACGAAGTCCTCCGACGGCAGCAAGACGCTGTACGGGGGCAAGGGCACACGCCGCATCACCGTCCGCGACATCGCCCTCGCCAAGGAACGCGGCGAGAAGTGGCCGATGCTCACCGCCTACGACGCGATGACCGCGTCCGTCTTCGACGAGGCCGGTATCCCGGTCATGCTCGTCGGCGACTCGGCGGGCAACTGCCACCTCGGGTACGACACGACCGTGCCCGTCACCCTCGACGAGATGACCATGCTGTCGGCGGCCGTCGTACGGGGCACCAGCCGCGCCCTGATCGTCGGCGACCTGCCCTTCGGCTCCTACCAGGAGGGCCCGGTGCAGGCGCTGCGCTCGGCGACCCGGCTGGTGAAGGAGGCCGGGGTGGGGGCCGTCAAGCTGGAGGGCGGCGAGCGGTCGTACGAGCAGATCCGGCTGCTGGTGGAGTCCGGTATCCCCGTCATGGCCCACATCGGCCTCACCCCGCAGTCCGTCAACGCGATGGGCTACCGCGTGCAGGGCCGGGGCGAGGAGGCGGCGGCGCAGCTGCTGCGCGACGCGAAGGCCGTGCAGGACGCGGGCGCGTTCGCGGTGGTCCTGGAGCTGGTTCCGGCGGAGCTGGCCGCCGAGGTCACGCGGGTGCTGCACATCCCCACGGTCGGGATCGGCGCCGGGGCGGAGACCGACGCGCAGGTCCTGGTGTGGACGGACATGCTCGGCCTGACCGGCGGCCGGGTGCCGAAGTTCGTGAAGAAGTACGCGGACCTCCGGGGCGTCATGACCGACGCGGCGAAGGCGTTCGCGGAGGACGTGGTCGGCGGGACGTTCCCGCTGGAGGAGCACTCGGTTCACTAGGCCGTTGGCCTGGTGGCCCTACAGCCACTGCGGTACGGAGCAGCCCGCCGATCTTCCCCCAGTCGGCGGGCTGTGGCGTTCGAGCGCCTCATGACTCCGGGGTGCGGGCGCGTCGGCGACTGCGGGTGGGTGGGGGCTGGTCGCGCAGTTCCCCGCGCCCCTGGAAAAGCGGGGCCCGCGGCCCCGTGCTTTTCCCCTGAAGGGCCGAAGGCCCGAAGCCTTCAGGGGCGCGGGGAACTGCGCGAGAAACCACAACGCACCCGCACCCGCCAACAACAGGCGCACCCCCGAGCTCCTGGGCGCCCGGCACCACGCCGCGCGCTGTCGGTGGCCTGTCGGTCGTTTGTCGGCGGCCCCTGACACCGTCGTCCGCATGACACGAATCGACAAGGAACCCAGCGGCGCGACCCGCGCTGTCACCGTACGGGGGCTGGTCAAGCACTACGGCGAGACCAGGGCGCTGGACGGTGTCGATCTGGATGTGCGCGAAGGCACCGTCATGGGGGTGCTCGGCCCGAACGGCGCCGGCAAGACCACCCTGGTCCGCTGCCTGTCCACCCTCGTCACGCCCGACGCGGGGCAGGCGACCGTGGCCGGCTACGACGTCGTACGCCAGCCGCGCGCCCTGCGCCGGGTGATCGGCCTCACCGGCCAGTACGCCTCGGTGGACGAGAAGCTCTCCGGCTTCGAGAACCTCTACATGATCGGCCGTCTGCTCGACCTGCCCCGCAAGGACGCCAAGGGCCGGGCGAACGGTCTGCTGGAGCGGTTCTCGCTGACCGAGGCGGCCGGGCGCCCGGTGGCCACGTACTCCGGCGGTATGCGGCGGCGGCTCGACCTCGCCGCGTCGATGATGGGCCGCCCGTCCGTGCTCTACCTGGACGAGCCGACGACCGGCCTGGATCCGCGTACCCGGAACGAGGTGTGGGACGAGGTCAAGCGCATGGTCGGCGACGGGGTGACCGTGCTGCTGACCACCCAGTACATGGAGGAGGCGGAGCAGCTGGCCTCCGAGCTGACCGTGATCGACCGCGGCAAGGTCGTCGCCAAGGGCGGTATCGAGGAGCTGAAGGCCCAGGTCGGCGGCCGTACCCTGCGCGTCCGGCCGACGGATCCGATGCGGCTGCGGCCCCTGGCGAAGGAGCTGGACGACCTCGGGATCACCGGCCTCGCCACGACCACCGTCGACCCCGAGGACGGCACCCTCCTCGTGCCGATCCTCAGCGACGAGCAGCTCACCGCCGTCGTCGGCGCGATCAGCGACCGCGGTGTCACCCTCGGCTCGATCAGCACCGAACTGCCCAGCCTGGACGAGGTGTTCCTGTCCCTCACCGGCCACCGGGCCAGTGCCCCGCAGGACCCGACCCCGTCCGCCGCCTACGAGGAGGTCGCCGTATGAGCTCCGTCACCCTGCCCCGCGCCGACGACACCGACGGCCGGATCGGGCCGCGGGCCCAGGCCCGGCACACGGGCGCGCTGGTGCGCCGCAATCTGCTGTGGATCCGCAACGACCCCCAGTCGATCGCCGACGCGGTCCTCATGCCGATCGTCTTCGCCCTGCTGTTCGTCTACGTCTTCGGCGGCTCCATCGGGCAGGCGCTGGGCGGCGGCCAGGAGCGCTATGTGCAGTACGTGATCCCGGGGCTGATGGCGATGCTCGGCATGAACATCGCCATGGGCGTCGGCACGGGCTTCAACGAGGACTTCCAGAAGGGCATCATGGACCGCTTCCGGTCGCTGCCGATCGGCCGGTCCTCGGTGCTGCTCGCGAAGATCGTGGTCGAACTGCTGAGGATGCTCCTCGCCACGACCATCCTGCTGACCGTCGCCGTCCTCATCGGCTTCGACATCACCAGCTGGCCCGGTCTGTTCGCCGCCGTGGGCCTGTCCGTCGTCTTCGGCTCGTCCCTGATGTGGATCTTCCTGGTGCTGGGGGTGACCCTGAAGAACGCGCAGTCCGTGCAGGCGATGGGCTTCCTGGTGCTCTTCCCGCTCCAGTTCGGCTCGTCGATCTTCGCCCCGCCGCAGTCGATGCCGGGCTGGCTGCGCAGCTTCACCGACTACAACCCGCTGTCCTCCCTCGCGGACGCCGCGCGCGGTCTGATGACGGGCGGCCCGGTCGCCGACGACGTGATGATCACGCTCGGCTGGTCGGTGGTGCTGACGGCGGTGATGGCGCCGATCGCGATCCACAAGTTCCGCACGAAGAGCTGACCTCCGCAAGTCCGGGCGCGATCCGAACCAGGGCCTAGATCAGGGCGCCGGCCTCCTCCAGGGTGAGGCCGGTGCCCTCGGTGTACGCGGCCCCGTACGCCTCGTCGTCCAGCCTCGCCCGGATCTCCGCCTCGGTGTGGGCGCGGCCCTCGGCCTCCAGCGGGCTGGGGTGGTGGCCGGGCGGGAGGTGCGCGTCGGAGGCGCCCAGGAGCCGGGCGGCGTCCCGGGCGCGCGCGCCGCCGTCCACGCCGGCGACGGCGAAGGCGGCGGTGACGAGGTGGGCGGCCGGCAGTTGGGGGGTGATCGTCTGGGCCAGCGGGTCCATGGCCTGCGCGAACGCCTCCCGGACGCGGTCCCGGGCCTCGGCGTGCCGTCCGGCCAGTGTCATCAGCCATGCCTCCAGCCCGAGGACGAAACCGGCGAAGAGCACGAAGTCGACGGCCTCGAACTCCTCGCGCAGTTGCGTGATGTGCCGCCACGCCTCGTCCAGGCGCCCGGTGCGGCCGAACCAGATGGCGAGGTAGAGCCGGGCCGCGGGCAGCGCCTCCCTGGGGGTGTCGTGCCGCGTCAGCACCTCCAGCAGCATCTTCTCGCCGAGTTCGGCCTCCCCGCACTCGAGGAGTACGTTGCCGAGCCGGACGCCGAGGACGCCCGAGTGGGCGTTGGTGCCGATCCGTTCGGCGTGGACGATGGCCCGCCGGTAGTCGGCCGCGGCGAGGTCGAACCGGCCGGTGCGCTCGTGGCTCATGGCGCGCGCCGAGAGCGCCTCGGCGGCAACCCAGGCGTCCTGGAGCCGTTCGCACAGCTCCAGCGCCTCGTCGGCGTCGCGGGTGGCGTCGCCGGACCAGTCGCTGCGGTTGGCGAGGATGTTGGCCCGCATGTGCAGGGCCTGGGCCAGCTCCCAGGTGTAGCCGAGTTCGCGGGAGGTGGCGATGCTCGCGTCGAGGATCTCCCGCAGCCGCCCCATGTCGCCGGAGAGCAGGACGGCGTAGAACCACATGAAGCCCGGGAAGCGGCAGGTCTGCGGCTGGCCCGGCCGGTAGGTGTCCCGGATCGTCCGCAGCTTCTCCTGCCCCTCGGGGGTCTCCCAGGCGGAGATCTCCATGTCCATGCAGGCGAGGTGGATGAGGTGGAGCGCCCGGCGGGCCTCGTCGAGCACCTCGGGGCGCATCGGCGGCGGGTTGTCGACGAGGCCCTCGCGGACGTCGGGGACGGGCCGGGCCGGCGGGGCGAACGGGTCGGGGCCGAGTGCCATGACCTGCGTCGCCCAGTGTCTGGCGTCGGTCTTCAGGTCGCGCATCTGCCAGTACCAGGCCAGCGACAGGACCAGACAGAGGGCGTCCTGCTCGTCGCGTTCGGCGACGGCGTGCCGCAGGGCGGTGCGGAGGTTCTCGTTCTCCAGCTCCAGCAGTTCGTTGGCCCGGCGCTGGCCGGGGCCGCGCAGCAACGGCTCGGTGGTGCGGGCGAGTTCGCGGTAGTACGTGCGGTGGGCGCGTTCGGCGGCGGGGCGGCTGCCGGCCTCGGCGAGCCGGGCGCCGGCGTACTCGGCGACGGTCTCCAGGAGCCGGTAGCGCATCTCGCCGTTCGCCGTGGGGGCCGCGACGACGAGGGACTTGTCGACGAGGGAGCCGAGCGCCTCCAGCGCGGCAGGGCCGCAGACGGCCTCCGCTGCGGCGAGGTCGCAGCCGCCCGCGAACACGGACAGCCGCCGCAGGACGTCCCGTTCCTCCTCGCCGAGGAGTTCCCACGACCAGTCGACGACCGCGCGCAGGGTCTGCTGGCGGGGCAGGACGGTACGGCTGCCTGAGGTGAGCAGCCGGAAGCGGTCGTCGAGCCGGTCGGCGATCTGGCGCGGCGTGAGCATGCGCAGCCGGGCCGCGGCGAGTTCGATCGCGAGGGGGAGGCCGTCGAGGCGGCGGCAGATCTCGGCGGCGGCCTCCGGGTCGTCGGCGACGGTGAAGCCGGGCCGGGCGGCGGCACCCCGGTCGGCGAGCAGCCGCAGGGCGTGGGGCTCGGCCAGGGGTTCCACGGGGCGCACCAACTCCCCCGGTACGCCGAGCGGTTCGCGGCTGGTGGCCAGGACGGTCAGGCCCGGGCAGTGCTGGAGGAGATGCTCGACGAGGTGGGCGGCGGCCGCCACGACGTGTTCGCAGTTGTCGAGGATCAGCAGCATCCGGCGTCTGGCGCAGTGCTCGGTGAGACGGCTCAGGGCGTCGTCGTGGCGGTCGGAGACCACCCGCATCTCCTCGGCTCCGGCGCCGCGCAGGACGGTCTCGCGGGCGCCGAGGGCGGTGACGACGGCCTCCGGGACGTCGGCGGGGTCGTCGACGGGCGCGAGTTCGGCGAGCCAGACACCGTCGGGCGCGGACACCGAGACCGCCTCGCCGGCCTCCTGGGAGAGCCGGGTCTTCCCGGCCCCGCCGGGCCCGAGGAGGGTGACCAGACGGGCGGTGGTCAGATCGGTGCGGATGGTGTCGATGTCGGCGTCCCGGCCCACGAAGGAGGTGAGCCGCGCCCGGAGGTTGCCACGCGGTCGGGTGGCGTCCTTTCCACCGTCCGCGGACGGCAGGACGGAACGGCCGTCCACGAGTGGCTGGGCCGGGCGGCCGTCCACGAGTGGCTGGGCCGGGCGGCCGTCGGCGAGCGGCTGACCGGGGCGGGTGGCCGCGGGGCGCCGGGAGGGGTGGCCGTCGGCCGGTGGCGGGGTGGTGCGGGCGCCCGGGGGGCCGGCGTGCAGCAGTTCCTCGTGCAGGGACCGTAGTTCGGGGCCCGGGTCCGTGCCGAGGCGGTGGGCGAGGAGGCGGCGCACGGAGTCGTACGCGGCCAGGGCCTCCGCCGGGCGGCCCGTGTCCCGCAGGGCGCGCAGCCGGAGGCACTGGAGGGGCTCGTCGAGGGGGTGTGTGTCGCAGAGGGCGGTCAACTCGGGCAGGGCGGTCTCCGCGCGGCCGAGGGCGAGCGCGGCGGTGAGGCGGGCCCGGTGGGCGTCGAGGCGGCGGGTCTCCCAGCGGGCGGCCTCGGCCGCGCGGTCGGGGAGGTCGGCCAGCGGCGGTCCCTGCCAGAGGGCCAGCGCGTCGTCGAGGACCACGGCCGCCTTGGCGGGGTCGCCGTCGGCGAGCGCCCGGGCGCCCTCGGCCGCGAGACGGTCGAAGCGGTGCAGGTCGACGTCGTCGGGCGCGGCGGTGAGGCGGTAGCCACCGTGCTCCGACACGATCGCGTCCGGGCCGAGCGCCCTGCGCAGCCGGCCCACCAGCGCCTGGAGAGCGCCGTTCGCGTCGGCGGGCGGATCGCCGGCCCACACCTCGTCGACCAGCGTGGACACGGTGACCGTACGGCCCGGGCGCAGCGCGAGCACGGTCAGCAGGGCGCGCAGCCGCGCGCCGCCGACGGGGACCGGGGTGCCGTCCGCGCGCGATGCCTGAGTGGTGCCGAGGATGCGGTAACGCACGGGGTCCATTGTCTCCGTCGGATCGGTGCCGGGTTCTTGGGTGTCCCACCTTCCTAGGAACCGGGAGCCGATCGCGAGACGTTTTCGCCTTGTGCCCGGTACGGTCGGGCAGTCCGTACGAGTGATCGATACCAGTGGCCGACACGTCCACGAGAGCCCGAGGAGCCCCATGACCACCGCCGCGTCCCGCCGGAGCGACCGGAGGATCAGCCCCGTCTTCGTGGGGATCGTGGCCGTCATGGCGGTCACGGGCTGGGCCACCTGGACCGGTTTCGCCGAGCAGCCGGGTCTCGCCGTCTTCCTGTTCGTGACGTCGGCGTGGATCGTCTCGCTGTGCCTGCACGAGTACGCCCACGCCCGCACCGCCCTGCACGGCGGCGACATCTCCATCGGCGCCAAGGGCTATCTCACGCTCAACCCCCTGAAGTACACGCACGCCCTGCTCAGCATCGTGCTGCCGGTCGTCTTCGTGATCATGGGCGGTATCGGTCTGCCGGGCGGCGCCGTCTTCATCGAGCGCGACCGTATCCAGGGCCGCTGGAAGCACAGCCTGATCTCGGCGTCCGGCCCGCTGACGAACGTGCTGTTCGCGGCGGTCTGCACGGCGCCGTTCTGGCTGGGCGTGACGGACGGGGTTCCGGCGGCGTTCCTGTTCGCCCTCGCCTTCCTGGCGATGCTCCAGGTGACGGCGGCGATCCTGAACTTCCTGCCGGTGCCGGGCCTCGACGGCTACGGCGTCATCGAGCCCTGGCTCTCGTACCGGATCCGCCGCCAGGTGGAGCCGCTGGCCCCGTTCGGGCTGCTGCTCGTCTTCGCGGTGCTGTGGATCCCGGCGGTCAACGGCGTGTTCTGGGACGTGATCGGCGCGTTCATGCGGGGCCTGGGCGTGGAGGACCAGCTCTCCGACTGCGGCTACTGGCTGTACCGCTTCTGGCGCGAGGACAGCGACGTGTGCCTGAGCGGTCTGTGACGACCCGGGGGACGGGGCGGGGCCTCAGCTCGCGGCGGACTGCCGCTCCGCCTTCGCGCGGCGCGCGTAGTACCAGGTCATGTTGGACGACAGCCCGGCCATCAGCACCCACACCACGCCCAGCCAGCTGCCCCGGGTGAAGGACACCACGGCCGCGGTGACCGCGAGCAGACAGACGACGAGGGCGTAGACGGCGAGGCGCCGGGCCGGGCCGGGTGGGGGCAAGGGGGGCATGGGGGTCTGCTCCTGTGCGATACGGCGGTACGTCGGTACGTCGGTACGTGGCGTCCAGTGTCCCCCATGCCCGGCCGCGCCTCACACGTCGGTCAGGCGGATCCCGGCGTGCGCCTTGTAGCGGCGGTTCACGGAGATCAGGTTGGCGACCAGCGCCTCGACCTGGTGGGCGCCTCGCAGCCGGCCCGCGAAGATGCCGCGCATCCCGGGGATGCGGCCCGCCAGCGCCTGCACGATCTCGACGTCGGCGCGGACCTCGCCGAGCACCATCACGTCGGTGTCGATCTCCTCGATCTCCGGGTCCTCCAGGAGGACGGCGGACAGGTGGTGGAAGGCGGCGGTGACCCGGGAGTCGGGCAGCAGGGCGGCGGCCTGCTCGGCGGCGCTGCCCTCCTCCGGCTTGAGCGCGTAGGCGCCCTTCTTGTCGAAGCCGAGCGGGTTGACGCAGTCGACGACGAGCTTGCCGGCCAGCTCCTCCCGCAGGGACTCCAGGGTCTTGGCGTGCCCGTCCCACGGCACCGCGACGATCACGATGTCGCTGCGGCGCGCGGTCTCGGCGTTGTCGGCGCCCTCCACTCCGTGGCCGAGTTCCTCGGCGGCGGCCCGGGCGCGGTCGGCGGCCCGCGAGCCGATGATCACCTTCTGCCCGGCCTTGGCGAGGCGGTACGCGAGGCCCTTGCCCTGCGGCCCGGTGCCCCCGAGCACGCCGACGACGAGCCCGGAGACATCGGGGAGGTCCCAGGGGTCCTTGGCCGGGGCCTTGGCGGGCGCCGCGCCGGTGGTCTCCGGGGTGCCGGGGGTCGTCTGTGCGCTGTCAGTAGAGGTCATGGGCTGACTTTACGTGCGCGGCCCGGGCGGGGGCCGGTCAGGTGGGGGCGCTCACAGGAGGGCGGCCACGGGGATCCGGCGGAACGTGATCGTCTCGTACGCGCCGAAGTCGCCCGTCTCGTACAGGAGCCCGACCGTGTCCTCGTCGACGCGGACGAGGTCGGAGTACGCGGCGGGCAGCCCGTCGACGGTGTGGGCGACCCGCCAGGTCGTGCCGTGGTCCGTACTGGCCCGTACGGTCATGAGGGCGCGGAAGCCGGGGTCGGCCGGGCCGGAGTAGAGCAGCAGGTCGGGGTCGCGGAGCTGGAGGACACTGCCCTCGACGACGGGGCCGACGAGTCCCGCCTGCGGCCGGAACGGCTTGACCAGGGTCTCGCCGCCGTCGGCGGAGTACGCGTCGGCGCGGGTGCCGGGAGCCGGGGAGTCGTTGCGGGTGTTGAAGTAGACGCGCCCGTCGGGGAGTTCGGTGGCGGTGGTCTCGTTGACGTTGACGTAGCCGTCGGTGTTGTCGTCGACGTAGCCGATCCGCCAGGTCTCGCCGCGGTCGTCGCTGAGCAGGCAGTGACCGCCGTTGTACTTGCCCTCCGTGCCGTTGTCGGTGCCGGTCGGCGGGAGGGAGTGGTTGGCGGGGACGACGACGCGGCCGGTGCTCAGCTGGAGTGCGTGCCCGGGGGTGGTGGCGTACCACCGCCACTCCCGCTTCTTGGTGGTGTCGGTGATCTCCCGGGGCCCGGACCAGGTCTCCCCCTCGTCGTCGCTGTGCCGCACCCAGATCCGCCGCCCGTCCGCCGGGCTCACGGTGCCCCGGCGGATGGCGTCCTCGGTGGCGGACGCGGCGTTCCGGACGTGGACCAGCAGGACCCGGCCGGTGTCCAGGACCACCGGGGCGGGGTTGCCCGCGAGGCCGTCGCCGTTCTCGGCGGCGACCCGCAGCGGGCCCCAGCTGCGACCGCCGTCCGTCGACCGCTTCACCACCACGTCGATGTTCCCGAAGTCCTCCCGGCCGCCGACCCGTCCCTCGCAGAAGGCCAGCAGGGCGCCGGACGCCGTGCGCACGACCGCCGGGATACGGAAGCTGGCGTAGCCCTCACGTCCGGCCCGGAAGGGGACGCCGGTCTCGGGAGTGGTGGAGACGGCGGTGCTGGGCTCGGGGGTGCTGGGTTCGACCGTGGGGGGCATGGGGGCTCCTGGGGGTGGGCGGCTCGGGTTGGCTGCGGGTGCCGGCGGGCCGGGGGCGCCGTCGGTGCGGGAGGCGTGGGCGGGCCGACTCGCCGTGCGTGCCCGGCGCGGGCGAATTCGCGGTGAACACCGGGTCACGAGTGGCCGGTTGCGGCAGGATGCCGGTGCATGGATGCCATCAGGGTCGCGTTGCTGCGCGAGGTGCTCGCCGGGACGGAGTGGCTGGGGGCGACACGCCGGTTCGCGGGGGCGCTGCGGCGGTCCGTGGTGTCGTACGGGGGCGGGCTGCTGCTCGTGGGCACCGCCGAGTACGAGCCGTGGCACCTCGCGGCGCACCTGGTGGACGAGGCCGCCTGGTCCGGGACGCCGGAGCTGTCCCCCACGCTCGTCCGGCACACCGCGCGCCCCTCCGGTCCCGCGCATCTCGCGGTCGGGCCGGACCGGCTGTCGGCCGCCCGCCGGGGCGAGACGCTGCTCGTGGTGGCGCCCACCGCGCCGGGGGCGGGCCTGCTGGAGCGGGTCGACGACGCGCGGCGGGCCGGGGCGACGGTCCTCGCACTGGACATCGGCGACCGGGAACTGGACGCGCTGGCCCACGAGTCGCTGGTGGCGCCGGACGAGCGGGGGGTCGACCTCGACACCGTCCAGCACCTGGTGAGCGCGGCGGCCGGGGAGAACGCGGTGCCCCTGCGGAGGGGCCGGGACCGGTTGCGTGACCGCCTGTCCCGGCTGGCGGACCACCTGACGTCCCCACCGCCGGCTCGGTGGTGACGGGAGGCGGGGCCGGGAAAACCGGTTGCTCTCGCGGGTGGCGCCGCTGAGCATGAGGCGACGTGAGCAGAACCGATGACGATGAGTGCGCCTCCTCGGGCGACGCGACGACGAGTTCGGCAGCGGCCGTTCCCCCCTGTACGTCCCCGTCCCCGTGCCCGTCCCCGTCCCCGCCCTCGTCCTCGGCTTCGGCTTCGGCCTCGCGGCTGGTCGCGTTGCTTCCCGATCTCGCTCCCTGGCGGGTGTCCGTGGATTTCCGGCGGCTGTGGGTGGCCGGGTTGATCACCAACTTCGGGAGCTTCCTCACCTTCGTCGCGCTGCCGGTGCAGATGAAGGAGCTGACGGGGTCGGTCGCGGCGGTCGGCGCCATCGGGGCCGTCGAACTCGTACCGCTGATCGTGTTCGGGCTCTACGGCGGGGCCCTCGCGGACGCCCTCGACAAGCGGACGCTGATCCTGTGGACGGAGGCCGGGCAGGGGCTGCTGTGCGCGGGGCTCCTGGTGAACGCGCTGCTGCCCGAGCCGCTGGTGTGGCCGCTGTATCTCGTCGCCGCCCTCTCCTCCGCGCTCGTCGCGGTGCAGCGGCCGGCCCTGGACTCCATCGTCCCCCGGATCGTCCCGCACGAGCACCTGCCGGCCGCCGCCTCGCTCAACTCGCTGCGGTGGACCGTCGGTGGGGTCGCCGCGCCCGCGCTGGCCGGCGTGGTCGTCGCGTACGCCGGGCTCGGCTGGGCGTACGCGGCGGATCTCGCGACGTTCGTCGTGTCCGTCGCGCTGGGCGTGGGACTGGCGCCCTCCCCCGCCTCGCACGAGGCCGCGAAGCCGTCGTGGCGGTCGATCGCGGAAGGAGCGCGTTACGCGTGGGGGCGGAAGGAGCTGCTCGGTACGTACGCCGTCGATCTCGCCGCCATGTTCCTGGCGATGCCGTTGGCCGTCCTGCCGTTCCTCGCGGACGAGTTGGACGCGGAGTGGTCACTGGGGCTGATGTACGCGGCGTTGCCCGCCGGGGCGCTGCTGGTGACCTTGACGAGCGGGTGGACCTCGCGGGTGCACCGGCACGGGCGGATGGTGGTGCTGGCGGCGGCGCTGTGGGGGTTGTCCGTGGTGGCGGCGGGGCTGGTGCGTGAGGTGTGGCTGGTGCTGGCGTTCCTGGTGCTGGGCGGGGGCTTCGACATGATCAGCGGGATCTTCCGGGCCGCCATGTGGAACCAGACCATTCCCGACGAGCTGCGGGGGCGGCTCGCCGGGATCGAGCTGCTGTCGTACTCCGTGGGGCCGCAGCTGGGGCAGGTGCGGGCGGGGGCGATGGCGGCGTGGACGTCCGTGCGGGCGTCCGTGTGGGCCGGTGGGGTGTTGTGTGTGGCGGCGGTGGGGGTGCTGGCGGTGTGTCTGCCGAAGCTGATGACGTATGACGTGCGGACGAATGAGCATGCGGTGCGGTTGCGGGAGGGGCGGGTGCCTGCCCACCCCGCCCGCCCGTGACTCCCCGGTCACACGTGCGGGTCTCCCGTGGGGGTGCAGCGCCGTCGGCGGCCGCCGGTCACGGAGTTTCCCCGCCCCGCACCGCCCGACACTCCCCGGTCACACGTGCACGTCTCCCGTGAGGGTGCAGCGCCGTCGGCGGCCGCCGGGCACGGAGTTTCCCCGCCCCGCACCGCCCGACACTCCCCGGACACACGTGCGCGTCTCCCGTGAGGGTGCAGCGCCGTCGGCGGCCGCCGGGCACGGAGTTTCCCCGCCCCGCCCCGCCCGGCGAGGGCCGGCGCCGTCGGTGGCTTTCGGCCTGGGGGCTCATGGGGTCCACGTGTTCGGGCCTCCGCCTCGCCATTCGATCAGGGCCGACTGGGCCACGTACGTCTCGTCCGCGTCCTCGATGCCCGCTCGGCGGAGGAACTCGCCGATGTCGCGGAGGTCGTACGCGCGGCCCAGGATCTCCCCGTCCACGCGCACACGACGGCCTCCGTCCTCGTCCGGCGGATACACGACCACGGGCATCGCAGAAGCCATACCGTCAGCCTCGCCCAAGCCAGAGCGGATCGCACCCCCACCCGCGTGCCGGGCCCCCACGGCCCGGCAAGCCCGTCGGCGCCCCCGTGGAGCTCAGGGCTCCCGGCTCTCGCCGGTCGGGGTGTCGTGCCAGCGGGGGTCGTTCTCCCATTCGACGTTGCGTTCGCGGGCCGTCTCCATCGCACGCGTGGCCTCCTCGCGCGAGGCGTAGGGCCCCATGCGGTCCTTGCCGGGGCAGTCCGGGCCCTCCTCCACCTTCTTGTGCTCCAGGCAGTAGAACCACTCGCCGGGCTTGCCGGCCGTGCGTCGTTTGAACAGGGGCATGGCCTGAGTTCCCTTCGCCAGTCGTCACCGACATGGTCCCCCACCACCGCTGGTTAAACTCGCTGGCATGTCTGGCCAGTCGCTGCTCGCACCGGGGAAGCTCTCCCCCGCCCGCTCCGTCCCGGGGCACATCCGCCGCCCCGAGTACGTGGGCAAGCCCTCCCCCACCCCGTACACCGGACCCGAGGTGCAGACGCCCGAGACGATCGAGGCGATGCGGATCGCCGGGCGGATCGCGGCCCGGGCGATGGCCGAGGCCGCCAAGCACATCGCCCCCGGCGTCACCACCGACGAGCTGGACCGCGTCGCCCACGAGTACATGTGCGACCACGGGGCCTACCCCTCCACCCTCGGCTACCGCGGCTTCCCCAAGTCGCTGTGCACCTCCGTCAACGAGGTCATCTGCCACGGCATCCCGGACTCGACCGTGCTGCGCGACGGCGACATCGTCAACCTCGACGTGACGGCGTACATCGGCGGCGTCCACGGCGACAACAACGCCACGTACCTCGTGGGTGACGTCGACGAGGAGTCGAAGCTGCTCGTCGAGCGGACCCGGGAGTCCCTCGCCCGCGCCATCAAGGCCGTCAAGCCGGGGCGGCAGATCAACATCATCGGGCGGGTCATCGAGTCGTACGCCAAGCGGTTCGGGTACGGGGTCGTGCGCGACTTCACCGGCCACGGGATCAACTCGTCGTTCCACTCGGGGCTGATCATCCCGCACTACGACTCCCCGCACGCGACGACCGTGATGCAGCCCGGAATGACCTTCACGATCGAGCCGATGCTCACGCTCGGGTCGTACGACTACGACATGTGGGACGACGGCTGGACGGTCGTGACCAAGGACCGCAAGCGCACCGCCCAGTTCGAGCACACCCTGGTCGTCACGGAGACGGGGGCGGACATCCTCACCCTGCCGTGACGGGCCCTCCCACGGCTGCCACCCTTCCCCACCAGGGTTTCCCCGTCACCCGCCTCGCCGCCTCCCCGGCCGCGAGGCGGGTTTTTCGTGGGCGCCGTCGGTTCATGTGGAAGACGCGGTGATCCGGGGTAGCGTTTTTACCGACAGGGAGTCGGAAACCTGTTGACTTAGGTAAGCCTAACTTGGAAACTGGGCGCAGCTTCTCGTCTCTCCCCCAGGCATCGGAGGCCCCATGAACGCGTCGGTCACCTCGGACACGGCGTTCTCCACGCTCATCCGCACCGCGTCGCACGAGCAGCACTTGGAGGCGGAGACCACGACGTTCATGGGCGACATGCTGGGCGGCAAACTCGGCGTCGAGGCGTACACGCGCTACACCGAGCAGCTGTGGTTCGTGTACGAGGCGCTGGAGAGCGGCGCGCGGGCGCTGGCCGACGACCCGGTCGCCGGGCCGTTCATCCAGCCGGAGCTGATGCGGCTGGCCGCACTGGAGCGGGACCTGGGGCATCTGCGCGGCCCGCGCTGGCGTTCGACGCTCACGGCGCTGCCGGCGACCGAGGAGTACGCGGCGCGGGTCGCCGAGTGCGCGCGGAGCTGGCCCGGCGGTTATGTGGCCCACCACTACACGCGGTATCTCGGCGACCTCTCCGGTGGGCAGATCATCCGCGACCGGGCCGAGAAGACCTGGGGCTTCGAGCGCAAGGGCGACGGCGTCCGGTTCTATGTGTTCGAGGACATCGCCAACCCGGCCGCGTTCAAGCGGGGGTACCGCGAGCTGCTGGACCGGGTGCGGGCCGACGATCTGGAGAAGCAGCGGATCGTGAGCGAGTGCAAGCGGGCGTTCGCCCTGAACACGGCCGTGTTCAGGGCACTGGGCGAGGAGTTCCCCCTGTCCGCCTAGCGGGTTCGCTGCCCGGGACGCCGCCATCCGCGCCGAGCGTCACGGACGGCGGTCGCGCCCCTCACCGCTCCAGGAACACCCTTCCTCCGACCTCCACCCACCCGTGCGGCTGCGGTGCCGTCAGGAGCTGGGAACCCGTGCCCTGGGTGATGTTCAGGGCGCGGCCCAGCCGGGCGGTGAGCTGGAGGGCGGCGGCCCCGGTGGCCTCGTCCTCGTCGATGCCGTCGTCGCGGCCGGGGAAGGCGCGGGCGCGGATCCGGCCGGCGGCCTCGTCCTCCCAGGCCCAGGCGTAGATCCATTCGCCGGGCGGCGGGACCGTCAGGTCGTCGACCTCGGCGGCGGTGCCGTACTGGCGGAACGTGCGGGGCGGGGCCCACTCCGGCATGGCCTCGATCCAGCTGAACTCGCCGTCCAGCCGGACGCCGACCGGACCGGCCGGGGTGACCAGTTCGGGCACGTCGAGGAGCCAGGCCGTGCCGACGCAGGGGTGCCCGGCGAACGGCAGGCGCAGCGTGGGGGTGTAGATGTCGATGACACCGCGCTCGGGGTCGTCCACGAACACGGTCTCGCTGAAGCCGAGTTTGGCGGCGAACGCCTGGCGGTCGGCCCGGTCGGGCATCACGGAGCCCTCGCGGACGACGCCCAGTTCGTTGCCGTAGCCGCCGCCGGGCCCGCAGAACACCCGCAGCACATCGAAGTCGGTCACATGCGGAATTGAAGCATCCCCGGGGCCGCCCAGTCGCTTCCGAGCGCCCGCCGGCCCGCAGCCGCGCACCGGTGATGTCTTGATCACACCGAAAGGCGGTTCTTGACCACGGAATGGCAAACTTGACCGGTCCTTGACCGGACGATGGACCCTGTTTTGGGCCACCGTGATCGGGCCGTGCTCGCACGGGCACCGGGGCGCGGGCTTCACTGGAGGCACGGCATCTGGTGAGGTAAGCCTCAGATAACTTGGGGCAGCCTCACCTTATCTGTGTGTCCACTGTGTCCTTCCTTGGAGCCGAAATGCGCCCCCTCAGACTGTCCTTCGTCACCGCCGCCACGACCGTCGCGGCCCTGACCGCCGTCACGGGCTGCACCGAGAAGAGCAGCGCGGGCGCGGACGGGGTCATCGCGGTGACCGCGACCGACACCAAGTGCGAGGTGTCGAAGAAGGAGTTCCCGGCCGGGCACGTCGAGTTGGCCATCGAGAACAAGGGCTCGAAGGTCACCGAGGTCTACCTCCTCTTCCCGGACGACCGCGTCGTCACCGAGCGGGAGAACATCGGCCCCGGCACCAAGCAGAAGGTCACCGCTGAGGTGAAGGCGGGCGACTACCGGATCGCCTGCAAGCCGGGCATGAAGGGCGACGGCATACGCCAGGACGTCACCGCGACCGGTTCCGGCAAGGTGGCGAAGCGCGACCCGCGGCTGGACGAGGCCGTGGCCTCGTACCGCAAGTACGTGCAGACCCAGGCCGACGAGACGATCCCGTTGGTGAAGGTGTTCGCCGAGGCCGTCAAGGACGGCGACGTCGAGGCCGCGAAGAAGGCGTACGCGCCCTCCCGCATCGGCTGGGAGCGCACCGAGCCGGTCGCCGAGTCCTTCGGTGACATCGACCCGAAGGTCGACGTGCGCGAGGACGGTCTGGAGGAGGGCCAGGACCCGGAGAAGGACTGGACCGGCTGGCACCGTCTGGAGCGCTCGCTGTGGAAGGACGGCAAGCTCACCGACCGTGACTCCGAGCTGGCCGACCAGCTGGTGAAGGACCTGGTGGACTGGCAGAAGCGGGTCGGCAAGGCGGAGATCACCCCGACCTCCATGGCCAACGGCGCGAAGGAACTCCTCGACGAGGTCGCCACCGGCAAGGTCACCGGCGAGGAGGAGCGCTACTCGCACACCGACCTGGTCGACTTCAAGGCGAACGTCGAGGGCGCCGAGGAGTCGTACAGGCTGCTGAAGCCCGTCGCGGCCGAGAACGACCCGGAGCTGACGAAGGAGCTCGACAAGCAGTTCACGGCGCTGAACACGCTGCTCGACAAGTACCGCGCGAACAAGACGGGTTACGACTTCGTCTCCTACGACAAGGTCGGCGAGGCCGAGCAGAACAAGCTGTCGGACGCGGTGAACGCGCTCGCCGAGCCGCTCTCGCAGCTCGCCGCGGCGGTCGTGAAGTAGGCGACGGAGGAGAGTCGGCAGTCATGACGGACACCACCGGGAACACCACCGACAGCGCCGCCGCGTCCGCCGGTGACGGATCGCGCGCGCCGTCGCGGCGTGCGCTGATCGGCTGGGGCGGGGCCGGCCTCGCGCTCGGCGCCGCCGTCGCCGGGGGCGCCGTGGCCGTGGCCCGGCCCGGCGAGGACACCGCGGAGGCGGCGACCGCGGCCGGCGGCCCCATCGCCTTCCACGGCGCCCACCAGGCCGGTATCGCGACCCCGGTGCAGGACCGGCTGCACTTCGCCGCGTTCGACGTGGAGACGGACGACCGTGAGGCGTTCGTGGCGATGCTGAAGGACTGGACGGAGGCCGCGCGCCGGATGACGGCCGGTAAGGCGGTCGGCGACGGCGCTTACGGCGGCCTCGCGGAGGCGCCGCCGGACGACACCGGGGAGGCGCTGGGGCTGAAGCCGTCCCGGCTGACGCTCACCCTCGGCTTCGGGCCCTCGCTGTTCGAGCGGTTCGGGCTGGCGAAGCAGCGGCCCGAGGCCCTGGTGGACCTGCCGCACTTCGCCGGGGACAACCTGGACCGGGCCCGCAGCGGCGGCGACCTGTGCGTGCAGGCGTGCGCGGACGATCCGCAGGTCGCGGTGCACGCCATCCGCAACCTCGCCCGCATCGGCTTCGGCAAGGTGTCGGTGCGCTGGTCCCAGCTGGGCTTCGGCAAGACGTCCTCGACCACGCCGGAGGCGCAGACCCCGCGCAACCTCATGGGCTTCAAGGACGGCACCCGCAACATCGCGGGCACGGAGACCGACCGGCTGAGGAAGCACGTGTGGGTGGACGAGAAGGACGGGCCCGCCTGGATGGCCGGCGGCTCCTACCTGGTGGCCCGGCGCATCCGGATGCACATCGAGACCTGGGACCGGACCTCGCTGCAGGAGCAGGAGGACATCTTCGGCCGTGACAAGGGCGAGGGTGCTCCGGTGGGCAAGGCGAAGGAGCGGGACGAGCCGTTCCTGAAGGCGATGAAGCCCGACGCGCACGTGCGGCTCGCGCACCCCCACTCCAACGGCGGGGCGACGATCCTGCGCCGCGGCTACTCGTTCACCGACGGCACCGACGGCCTGGGCCGGCTGGACGCGGGCCTGTTCTTCCTCGCGTACCAGCGGGACGTGCGCAAGGGGTTCATCCCGATCCAGCGCAACCTGGCCACGGACGCGCTCAACGAGTACATCCAGCATGTGGGTTCGGCGGTCTTCGCCGTCCCGCCGGGAGTCCGCGACGCGGACGACTGGTGGGGACGGACGCTGTTCTCGCCGACGACGGAGGGCTGACGCCGTGTTCGCGAACTATCTGATCGGGCTGCGCGAGGGCCTGGAGGCCAGTCTCGTCGTCTGCATCCTCATCGCCTATCTGGTGAAGACGGACCGCCGGGACGCCCTGAAACCCATCTGGATCGGTGTCGGTGCCGCCGTGGGCCTCGCCCTGGTCTTCGGCAGCGTCCTGGAGTTCGGCTCGCAGGAGATGACGTTCGAGGCCCAGGAGGCACTCGGCGGCTCGCTGTCCGTCATCGCGGTGGGCCTGGTGACGTGGATGGTCTTCTGGATGCGCCGCACGGCCCGGCACCTGCGGTCGGAGTTGCACGGAAAGCTCGACACCGCCCTGCAGTTGGGGACGGGCGCCCTGGTGGCGACCGCGTTCCTCGCGGTGGGCCGGGAGGGCCTGGAGACCTCGCTGTTCGTGTGGACGTCCGTCCGGGCGTCCAGCGACGGCACCGAGGGCCCGCTGATCGGTGTGCTGCTGGGCCTGGCGAGCGCGGTGGTCCTCGGCTGGCTGTTCTACCGGGGCGCCCTGCGCATCAACCTGTCGAGGTTCTTCACCTGGACCGGCGGCATGCTGGTCGTGGTCGCGGCCGGCGTCCTCGCGTACGGCTTCCACGACCTCCAGGAGGCGGACTTCCTGCCCGGTCTGACCGACAAGGCGTTCGACGTCACGGGCGCGATCCCGCCGGACAGCTGGTACGGCACCCTGCTGAAGGGCGTGTTCAACTTCCAGCCCGACCCGACGGTCCTCCAAGTCACGGTCTGGCTCCTCTATCTGGTCCCGACGCTCGCGCTGTTCCTCGCCCCGGTAGGGTTCGCCTCCGGGAAGGGGAAGGTGAAGGTTCCTGATGAGCAGGGTTCGCGGGGTTCCGAGCACACGAAGGCTTCGTGAGGTTCGTCCGGTTGGTACGCGCGGGGGGCGGCGCGGGCTTCGGCGTCACGGCCGCGGAGCGCTGCTGGCCGCGGCGGTGGCCGTGCTGTCCCTGACGGCGAGCGGGTGCGTGGTGGTCCGCGGCGACCTGGAGGTCCTCCCCACGGCGACCCAGGGCGAGGCGGCCCGCGCGCTGGAGGACTTCACCACCGCGTACAACGAGGCGGACAAGGAGTACGACCAGTCCCGGGACGCCTCGCGGGTGACCGGTGCCCTCGCCGACATCGACGGCGGCAAGCTCCGCTCGGGCGCGAGGATCAACCCGAGCGGCAACCCCGACCATGTGCCGCTGAAGCTCACCGACGTGAAGTACACCATCCCCGAGAAGGCGGCCTGGCCCCGCTGGTTCGTGGTCGACGCCGCCGCCAACAAGGGCCGGGACACCGACCGTTGGCTGTTCGTGTTCACCCGCGACGGTCTGGACGACCTGTGGGAGGTGTCCTTCCTCACGATCGTGCCCGCCGAGGACGTCCCGCAGTTCAAGAAGGACGAGGACGGCTACGCGCAGGTGGTGTCCGCCGACGACCCCCAGCTGTCCGTGGCCCCGGCGGAGCTGCCCGACAAGTACGTGACGTATCTGAAGGAGGACAGCGCCCTCTTCGCCGACGGCCCGTTCACCTCGGAGGAGCGTTCGAAGCGCCAGAAGAACGCCAAACGCCCGGGCATCGTGCGGCAGTACGTCGACGAGCCCCTGACGAACGGCGACTACGCGCCGGTCGGGCTGCGCACCACGGACGGCGGGGCTCTGGTCTTCTTCACGACCCGCCACTACGAGAAGCAGACGGCCGCGCAGGGGGTCGACATCCCCGTCGACGACGCGGCGGTCAGGGCGCTGATGACGGGTGAGCCGAGGCAGTCGCTGACGCTGGAGTTCGTCTCCAACCAGGCGGTCCTGGACCCGGCCCGGACGGCCTCCGACGAGCAGGTGCGGTTCCTCGGCCAGGTGGGCGGCCTCACCTCCGCGAAGGGCGAGTGACGCCTTGAGGTTCAGCCGTGCTGCGGCCAGGCGGTGTGGTCGGAGTCCCCGCCCACATGGCGGGCGCATTCGTCGGTGAGGATCTCCAGCAGGCTCAGCGGGTCCGGCAGCGGATGCTCCGGGCCGCGCACCCAGTGGACGTCGACGTCGCCGGGGAGCCGGGCGGGCGGTACGAGGACGTAGGAGCCCCGGCAGTGCCAGCGCAGGCCAGGATGCTCGTCCATGGTCTCCGGGTGGCAGTCCAGTTCGCAGGGCCACCACTCGTCCTCGTCCTCGGGGGTGCCCCGGGTGAGGGTGAAGAAGAGCAGCCGTCCCTCGTCCGACTCGGACTCCGACTCCGCGACGGGGCCCACCTCCACACCGGCGGCGAGCAGCCGCTCCAGTGCCTGCCGTCCGGCGGCGAGCGGTACGTCCAGCACGTCGTGGACCATGCCGGTCGCGGTGATGAAGTTGGCCTCCGGCTGGTGCCGGGCCCATCGCTCCACCTGGCCGCGGTCGGTGGTGGACTGCGTCTGCCAGGCGAAGGACACCGGGTGACGGGCGGGCGTCGGACAGCCGACGCGGTCGCAGGAGCACCCGTAGCCCGAGGGGTGCGCGGCGGGCGCGAGCGGGAGTCCGGCGGCGGCCGCTGCGAGCAGCAGCGCCTCACGGCCGGCGGCGTCGGGGGTCTCGTCGAGCGGGCGGCCTGCGCGTCGGCCCCGCAGCCACTCGGAGATCCTGCCCTGCCGACCGGACCGGCCGCCGAACGTCGCGCTCATCTATCCCCTCGCCTCGCTGTGGTGCGGACAGCTTGCCCCATCGTCCCACCATCCTGCGCCGCCCGGCACCGGAGCCACCATCCGGGGTAGGTGGGGCGAAGCCGGAACGCGGACAGGGATGGTGTGCTATTGCCCGCTTTTCCGGGATTTACGGCCCACCGCGAGGCACCGGCGGTCGGTTTGATCACACCGGGGCGGGGGGTTGACGGCACCAGGGCCGACGGCGCCGTGGGTGTCGTCGCGTCAGCGGGGGGCGAGGCCGTACAGGGCGTACTCGACCAGGGCGTCCGTGTAGTCGTACGAGATCGGTCCCGTGTACTGGAGCCAGCGCTGGGCGAGCGGGGAGACGAAGAGTTCCAGGGCGATGCGCGGGTCGATGTCGGGGCGCACGGCTCCCTGCTCCTGGGCCGCGCGCAGGCGCTTCACATACAGCTGGAGCTGGGGTTCGAGGAGCTTGGCGACGAATTCGGTGCCGAGCTGCCGGTTGACGACGCCCTCGGCGGCCAGGGCGCGCGAGGGGACCTCGAACTTGGGGTCGAGCAGTTCGTCGACGGTGGCGCGCAGCACGGCCTTGAGGTCGGCCTCCAGGTCGCCGGTGTCGGGGATCTCGTACTCGGCCCGCTCCCCTAGGACCTCGGGCCTGGCCGCGGCCTCGGCCGCCTGGGCGCTCAGGTCGAGGAACGCCTCCAGCAGGACGTCCGCCTTGGACGACCACCAGCGGTAGATCGTCTGCTTGCCGACGCCCGCGCGGGCGGCGATGCCCTCGATGGTCGTCTTCTGGTAGCCGACCTCGCCGACGAGGGCGAGGGCGGCGTCGTAGATGGCGCGGCGGGACTTCTCGCTGCGACGGGTGGAGTCAGGGGCGGTCTTGTTGGCCATGGTCCGAATTTATCAGGTTGACAAGACGGTGCGTCTCGCCTGACAGTAGAGCAGTCGATAGACGAGACGAAACGTCTCGTCATGCATGGGTGATCGGGAGTGAGGAGACCGTCATGACCCGTGGTGGAGCCGGAAACATGCTGGGAGTGGGCGGCGCCCGCCGGAACCTGGGCCGCAAGGCCCTGAGGGGCGGGGAGCGGGGCGGCCGGGTCGGCGGCGGCGGCGACCCCCAGGCCCAGAAGCGGGAACTGCTGCGCAAACTCCAGCAGAGGCGCGCGGAGGAAGGCGCCGGGGGCGCGGGGGCGACCGACGAGGGGTCCTGAACGCGGAGGCGCGCGGGCGGGGTCAGTGGGGTGACTGGTCGGACAGCTCCAGCACCCCGACCGTCTGGCCGCCGCTGGTCTCCCCGGTGAGGCGGAAGCCGAGGCGCAGATAGAAGGACTCGGGGCCGTCGGGGCCGGGATGCCAGGTGACGTACAGGCGGGTGCCGCCCCGGCGGCGGATCTCGGCGGCGACGGACTCCACGGCGAAACGACCGTACCCCCGGCCCTGTTCACCGGCGTCGATGTTGAGACGCCACAGGCCGGAGCGGATGTCCGTGCCGCTGCCGTCGCCCTTCCAGTCGATGTCGAGGAAGGCCATGAGGAAGCCGACGGCCCGGTCGCCGTCCCGGATGAGGCGGGGCCAGGCGACGCCGGGATGGACGTACGCCTCCGCGAGGGACTTCACGACCGGCGCCACCAGGTGTTCCTGGTCGGGGCGGACACGAAGGGCCAGCGCGGCCTCGATGTTGGCCGGGGTGATCTCTTCCAGGTGGAGCGCTGTCGTCGACATGATCATGACTTAGCCCGAAACGCCCCTGGTGCCGCAACCGATTTTGACGGTCACAACTCGGTTTTTGACAAGCAGAGTTCACCCTGTGCACACGAACCGAGGGCTCAGGCCCGGTCGTCGTCCCCGGGCGGCGGGGGCCAGGCGTCGCCCCAGTCGGCGTCGCGCGCCGCCTTGTAGAGCGGGCCATGGCGTTTGGTGACGGTGGTCCGGCCGAGGGTGGGAACGGGGCCGGCGCCGGGCCCGCTCCCGCGGTGGGCGTCAGCGCCAGAGGTGGCGACCGGGGCGGCGGTAGCGACCGGGGCGGTGGTGGCGGCATCAGTGGTGGTCGGGGTACCGGTTCCGCAGAGGTCGAGGAGGACCTGGCCCTTGCGGATCTGGGGCTTGCGCACGACACGGGAGGGGGCCGGGGCCGGGGCGAAGCGGGTCGCGGCCACGTAGCTGAACTTCTCGTCCTCGTACGCCAGGGAGCCGCCCTTGACCTGCCGGTGCAGGGAGGAGCGGCTGACGCGGGCGGCGAAGTGGCACCAGTCCTCGCCGGGGACGATCGGGCAGGCGGCACTGTGCGGGCAGGGGGCGGCGACATGGAACCCGGCGGCCACGAGGCGGTCGCGGGCGGCGATGACGCGGGCGTAGCCGTCGGGGGTCCCGGGCTCGATGACCACGACGGCCTGCCCGGCGGTCGCGGCGGCGTCGACGACGGCGGTGCGGTCGGCGTCGGTCAGCTCGCCCAGGACGTACGAGATGGTGACGAGATCAGTGCTCTCGATGGTGAGCGCCGATCCGATACGAGAGCGCTGCCACTCGGCGGCCTTCAGGTCGGGGTGGGCGGCGGCGATCTCCCTGCCGAGCACGAGCGCGGGTTCGGCCCAGTCGAGCACCGTGACCGGGCGCCCGCCCGTCCACGTCGCGTTCACGGCCCAGGTGGCCGCGCCCGTGCCCCCGCCGACGTCCACATGGCTGCCGGGCTCCCAGCCGGGCACCGCTCCCGCGAACGCCTCCAGCGCCGCGCACACCGCCTCGAAGGTGGCGGGCATCCGGTACGCCGCGTACGCCACCACGTCCGACCGGTCCCGCAGCACCGGCGCGTCGGTGGGTGTCCGCCCGCGGTAGTTCACGATCAGCCGCTCCACCGCCTGAGCGGCCGTCTTCGGCGGAAGCCCGTCGAGAAGACCGGCGAGGGCGGCCCGGAGGGTGTCGGCTGGGGAGGAGGGGGCGTTCACGTGGCGATTCTATGGGGCGCCCGCGCCCTCCCGGCCGGGGCCTCACACCGCCGACAGCCCGGCGCGGCCCGGGCCGCGCCCACCCGCACGACCGGGCCGCACGGCCGGGCCGCACGCCGGGCCGCACGACCGGGCCGCCCTCACATCCGACCGGGCCGCCCTCACATCCGACCGGGCCGCCCTCACATCCCCCGCACCGCCCGGGCCACCCGGGTGCCCGCCGCCGCCCGGGGCGCGTTCAAGGGGGCCCCGCGGCGGGGGTGGACCGCGTTGGTGAGGAGGATCAGGAAGGTGTCCGTGGCCTGGTCGAGGACCAGGGACGTGCCGGTGAAGCCGGTGTGGCCGGCGGCTCCACGCCCCGCCAGTTCGCCCATGAACCAGGGCTGGTCGAGGGCGAAGCCCAGGCCGGGCGGGGTGAGGAGGAGTTCGACGAAGTCGGGGCCGAGGATGCGGGCGGGGCCGTAGGAGCCGCCGGCCAGCAGGGTGCGGCAGAACACCGCCAGGTCCCGCGCCGTCGAGAAGAGCCCCGCGTGCCCGGCGACCCCGCCGAGCGCCCAGGCGTTCTCGTCGTGGACCTCGCCCCGCAGCATGCCCCGCTCCGCCTTGCCCCAGGGCCGGCGCTGGTCCTCCGTGGCCGCCGCGCCGGGGCAGGGCCCGAAGGCCGTGGCCGTCATGCCGAGGGGGCGGGTGATGCCGGCGTGGATGAGGTCGTCCAGGCCCCGGCCCGTGAGGCGTTCGAGGACGTGCTGGAGGAGCAGGAGGTTGAGGTCGGAGTACAGGTGGGCCGTGCCCGGCGCCGTCATCGGTTCCTCGCGGCGCAGCATCGCCAGCCGGGCCCCGGCGGACCCGCAGTCGTACAGCGGGAGTTCGGGCCGCAGCCCGGACGTGTGGGTGAGGAGGTGGCGGACGGTGAGGCCGTGCGCGGCGGCGCCGGTGAAGTCGGGGAGGTACGCCGCGATCTTCGCGTCGATGCCGAGGGTGCCGCGCTCCAGCTGCTGGACCGCCGCGACAGCGGTGAAGAGCTTGGTGAGGGAGGCCAGGTCGAAGGGGGTGTCGGGGGTCGCCGGGACGCGGGACTCCGGCGGCAGCTCCACCCCGGTGCCGGTGTGTTCGTCGTAGGACTCGTAGCGGACCGCCCAGCCCGCCGCCTCCTGCACGGCGATGACGGGGCCGCGCCCCGCGAGGACGACGGCGGCGGGCGCGCGGGGCGCGTCCCCCTCCGTCAGCGCGCGCACCTCTCGTACGAGATGGCGCAGTTCCTCCGGGTCGAGTCCGGCCCGTTCCGGGGTGTCCGTGCGCAGTCTCGGCGCGCTCAGTTCCCCTCCCCCTTCCGCTCGGCTCCGCTCGGGACGGGGGTACCCCCGTCCCCTGCCTTCGTGCGCTTGTTCCAAGGGCGGCACAGTGCCACGAAGCAGGTCGCGGCCACCAGTGTCGCGGTGAGTTGGACGACGGCCATGGGGACGGCGGTTTCCTCGCCCGCGACGCCGACCAGGGGGGACGCTATCGCGCCGATCAGGAAGGACGAGGTACCCAGCAGCGCGGACGCCGAACCCGCCGCGTGGCGGACCCGCATGAGCGCGAGCGCCTGGGTGTTGGGGAGGGTGACGCCCATCGCCGACATCAGCACGAACAGGGCCGTGGCGACCGGGGCCAGGCCGACCTCGCCGAAGGCGCCCAGCGACATCAGCAGCAGGGCGGTCGCGGCGAGCATGATGACGGTGAGGCCCGCCGCGAACACCTTGTCGAGGCTCACGCGGCCGACGAGGACCTTGCCGTTGATCTGGCCGACGATGACGAGGCCGACCGAGTTGACGCCGAAGAGCACGCTGAAGGTCTGCGGGGAGGCCCCGTAGATCTCCTGGATGACGAACGGGGAGGCGCTGATGTACGCGAAGAGCGCGGCGAAGGCGAAGCCGCCGGCGAGCACGTAGCCCATGAAGACCCGGTCGGCGAGCAGGCCGCGCATGGCGTGCAGGGTCTCACCGACGCCGCCGCCGTGCCGTTCGGCGGGGGCGAGCGTCTCGGGGAGCCGCGCCCAGACGACCGTCAGGAGGGCGGCGCCGATGACGGTGAGGACGACGAAGACGCCCCGCCAGTCGGTGACGCGGAGGATCTGGCCGCCGACGAGGGGCGCGACGATCGGGGCCACCCCGGAGATCAGCATCAGGGTGGAGAAGAAGCGGGCCATGGCGTCGCCGTCGTACAGGTCGCGTACGACGGCCCGGGCGATCACGATCCCGGCCGACCCGGCGAGGCCCTGCACCAGGCGGAAGGCGATGAGCGTCTCGACCGTCGGGGCGAAGGCGCACAGCGCGGTGGCCAGGACGTAGACGGCGAGACCCAGCAGGAGGGGGCGCCTGCGGCCCCAGCGGTCGCTCATCGGACCGATCAGCAGCTGGCCGAGGGCCATGCCCGCGAGGCAGGCGGTGAGGGTGAGCTGGACCGTGGTGGCGGGGGCGTGCAGGGAGCTGGTGACCTCCGGCAGGGCCGGGAGGTACATGTCCATCGCCAGCGGCGGGGTGGCGGTGAGCCCGCCGAGGATGAGGGTGACGAGGAGCCCGGTACGGCGCAGACCGGCAGGGCTGGCCTTCCCCGGCCGGCCGGGGTGAGGAGTCGGCGCCGCGTCGGTGGGGGGCGCCGGCGCGGGGTGCGTGGAGGCAGGGCCCGTGGACGCGGCGCTCACGGGCGCGGGGTTCACGGAGGCAGGGCTCGTGGTCGCGGGGCTTACCGGCGTGGGGGTCGCGGACGCGGGGTTCGCGGAGGCGGGGTTCGCGGAGGCGGGGTTCGCGGAGGCGGGGCTCGTGGACGCGGCGCTCACGGGCGCGGGGTTCACGGAGGCGGGGCTCGTGGACGCGGCGCTCACGGGCGCGGGGTGCACGGAGGCAGGGCTCGTGGACGCGGCGCTCACGGGCGCGGGGTTCACGGAGGCGGGGCTCGTGGCCGCGGGGCTTACCGGCGCGGGGTTCGCGGACGCGGCGTCGGATGTCGGTCGGCGAGTTCCGTCGGCCCGCTTCGAGGGGGCCGGGGCCGACGGTGGCTGTTCGTCGGCCGGCCGCGCCGGTGCCGGGTGGGGGCGGGGGCCCTCCGGCCGTCCCGCCACGTCGGCGGCGCCCGAGGCTGGGTGTACGGGGCCGGGGATCGCCGCCGCCGCGGGCCGCCCCCGCGCCGGTTCGGTCGCCGCCGCCGTACCCGGCTCCGGGTGCCCGGTCGCCCCCACCGTGTGCGACTCGGCCGCCGCCGAGCCCGGTATGTGCCCCTCGGGCATGTGCCCCTCCCTGTCCGTTCGGTCCGCCACCTATGCTCTCAGCTCGTACGACGTGGGCGGGGTCACCACCGCGCCCAGGGGCCTAGGACAGGGGTGGCGATGGCGCGGGACGACGGACGGGTGCGGTGGGGGATTCTGGCGACCGGAGGGATCGCCGCGAGCTTCACGGCCGATCTCGTCGATCTGCCGGACGCCGAGGTCGTGGCGGTCGCGTCGCGCAGCGAGCAGTCGGCGAAGGCGTTCGCCGAACGGTTCGGGATACCGCGGGCGTACGGAGAGTGGCGCGCGCTCGCCGAGGACGAGGACGTCGACGTGGTGTACGTCGCCACGCCGCACTCGGCGCACCGGGTGGCCGCCGGGATGTGTCTGGAGGCGGGCCGGGGTGTGCTGTGCGAGAAGCCGTTCACGCTGAACGTGCGGGAGGCCGAGGAGCTGGTCGCGCTGGCGCGGGGGCGCGGGCGGTTCCTGATGGAGGCCATGTGGATGTACTGCAATCCGCTGGTCCGGCGGCTCGCGGAGCTGGTGCGGGACGGCGCGATCGGTGACGTGCGGACCGTGCAGGCGGACTTCGGGCTGGCGGGGCCGTTCCCGCCGTCGCACCGGCTGCGGGACCCCGCGCAGGGCGGAGGGGCGCTGCTCGACCTCGGGGTGTACCCGATCTCGTTCGCACAGCTGCTGCTCGGGGAGCCCTCGGACGTCACGGGGAGAGCGGTGCTCTCGGACGAGGGCGTCGATCTCCAGACGGGAGCACTGCTCACCTGGGAGAGCGGCGCTATCGGTTCGGTGCACTGCTCCATCGTCGGCGGTACGGCCACCTCGGCGTCGGTCACCGGCTCCCGGGGCCGCATCGACATTCCGAACGGCTTCTTCTACCCGGACCACTTCGTGCTGCACCGCGACGGCCGGGAGCCGCAGACCTTCGCGGCGGCCCCGGCCGACGGTCCCCGCAACAGCTTCCGGCACGAGGCGACCGAGGTGATGCGGGCGCTGCGGGCCGGCGAGACCGAGTCCCCGCTGGTCCCGCTGGACGGCACCCTCGCCGTGATGCGGACGCTCGACGCGATCCGGGAGCGCGTCGGCGTCCGCTACCCCGGTGAGGACGGCCGGCGGGACGGCGACCTGGTGGCTACACCGGCGTGAGCCCCGGGTTGCCCGCCTCCATCGCGAACGAGGCGACCGTCGTGAGGCCGGCGTCCGGTGTCGTCACGTACGGCAGGGCGTGGAAGTCGGCGCGGGCCTGCGTCCGGCCGAGGGAGACCGTCAGATAGCCGCGGCGGCCGTTGTAGAACCGCATGTGCGGGTTGGCGGCCATGTACGTCTCCCAGTTGGCGGGCTTGTCGGAGCCGTTGCCGCCGCTGCTGACGGAGGTGGCGACGAGTTCCGCGCCGACGGTGCGCGAGGAGCGGTCGTCGAAGTCGCGCTTGATGTCGAAGGCGTAGCCGACGTGGACGTCGCCGGTGAGGACCATCAGGTTCGCGATGCCGGCGTCCTCCGCGCCGGCGAGGAGGCGTTCGCGGGAGGCCCGGTAGCCGTCCCAGGAGTCCATCGACACCTTGTAGGTCTCGCCGACGGCGTTGCGGCGCTGGGAGAACACGACCTGCTGGGGGACGACGTTCCAGATGGCGTCGGAGTCGGCCCAGCCGTCCAGCAGCCACTGCTCCTGCTCGTCGCCGGTGATCGAGCGCGCCGGGTCGGCGGACTCGGGGCCGGGGATCTGCCAGCCGTCGCCCTGGGCCTGGTTGTCGCGGTACTGGCGGGTGTCGAGTATGTCGAACTGGGCGAGGCGGCCCCAGGTGAAGCGGCGGTAGAGCCGCATGTCGGGGCCGTCGGGCCGCTGCCGGCGGCGCAGCGGCTGGTTCTCCCAGTAGGCGCGGTAGGCGGCGGCGCGGCGCAGCAGGAACTCCTCGGGCGGGCTGTCGTGCTCGTCGTTGTCGCCGGCGTAGTTGTTCTCGGTCTCGTGGTCGTCCCAGGTGACGACGAAGGGGTGCGCGCGGTGCGCGGCCTGGAGGTCGGGGTCGGTCTTGTAGAGGGCGTACCGCAGCCGGTAGTCCTCCAGGGTGACGGTCTCGTGGTTGAAGTGGGCGGGCAGGACGCGGTCGGTGTAGTTGCGGGCGCCGCCGGCGGCGTTCACGGCGTACTCGTAGAGGTAGTCCCCCAGGTGGAAGACGACATCGATGTCCTCGTTCGCGAGGTGCCGGTAGGCGGTGTAGTACCCCTGGTCGTACCGCTGGCAGGAGACGGCCGCGAAGGAGAGCCCGGAGACGCCGCTCAGATGGCCGCGTCCGGGGGCGGTGCGGGTGCGGGCGGTGTCGCTGATCCAGGAGCCGGCGCGGAAGCGGTAGTAGTACTCGCGGCCCGGGTCGAGGTAGGGGACCTCGACGTGGACGGTGTGGTGGAACTCGGGGTGGGCGATGGCCGCGCCGCGTCTGACGACGCGCCGGAAGTCCTCGTCGCGGGCTATCTCCCAGCGGACGATGACGCGTTCGGCGGGCATACCGCCGTCGGGCTCGTACGGTTTGGGGGCGAGCCGGGTCCACAGGAGCACGGAGGTGGGCAGCGGGTCGCCGGAGGCCAGGCCGAGGGTGAAGGGGTTCTCGGTGATGTGGCGCGGGTCCAGTTCGGCGGCGGCCGCGGCGCCCGCCGCCGGGAGGTTGGTGGCGAGGGCGAGCGCGGCGGCGGCGCCGGTGAGGGTGAGGAAGCGGCGGCGGTCGAAGTGGCGTGCTGCGGCACGCAGTTCGGCCGAATGGGACGAGTGCGGCCGGGTCGCCCTGTGGGCTGCGTGGGTCATCTGGCCTTCTCCTGAAGGTAGTTGTCCATGAGCATTGGAGTGGCCAGGTTCGACGATCTTCTGTCCCGTACACAACAGCCAGGTGGCGGACGCATGAGTTCCATATGTCCGGCCCCCGCACGCCCGGTCCGGCGCGCCCCCGCCTGCCCGGTCCGCCGCGCCCCCGCCTGCCCGGTCCGCCGCACCCCGCCTGCCCGGTCCGCCGCGCCCCCTCCCTTACGCTGCGGGCCCATGAGGACCGAGGGAACGAAGATCGCGATCGTGACGGGTGCGGGCTCCGGTATCGGGCGTGCCGTGGCCCTGGAGCTGCTGGCCTCCGGGTGGTCGGTGGCGCTGGCGGGGCGCCGGGAGGAGAAGCTGGTCGAGACGGCGGACGGGGCGCCCCGGGCGCTGAGCGTCCGCACGGACGTCTCACGGCCGGAGGAGGTGGCGGCGCTGTTCGCCGCCGTGCGGGAGCGGTTCGGGCGGCTGGACCTGCTGTTCAACAACGCGGGGACGTTCGGGCCGGGCGGGGTGCCGGTGGAGGAGCTGGACTACGCGGCCTGGCGGCATGTGGTGGACACCAACCTCAACGGGGCGTTCCTGTGCGCCCAGGCGGCGTACCGGCAGATGAAGGAGCAGGACCCGCGGGGCGGGCGGATCATCAACAACGGCTCCATCTCCGCGCACACACCCCGCCCCCACTCGGTGGCCTACACGGCGACCAAGCACGCGCTGACGGGGCTGACCAAGTCGCTCTCGCTCGACGGCCGGCCGTACGGCATCGCGGTGGGGCAGATCGACATCGGCAACGCGGCGACCGACATGACCGAGCGGATGAGCCGGGGCGTTCTCCAGGCGAACGGGCAGCTCATGGCCGAACCCGTGATGGACGTCGCCGATGTGGCCCGCACGGTCCGACACATGGCGGAGCTGCCCCTGGAGGCGAATGTGCAGTTCGCGACGGTGATGGCGACGACGATGCCGTACGTGGGGCGCGGCTGAGCCCTGCCGGGCCACTGGTCCAGGACTCAACCTGCACAAACGGAAGCTGCTACTCCGGGCTATTCGAGCACGTGGGAGTCATATGCTCATCACTCCTCCACCGGAGCTTCACATCTTGGCTTCACAGGTGGAGGAGACGGCTTCCGTCACCACACCGAGGGGGGAGGGGGCAGCCGTCCCGTGCCCCGGAAGGGGGCGGACCTCGCGTGGGACCGCGAGGTGTGCACCGGAGCACGGGACGGTTGCCCCGCCATACCGCCCCGCCACCGTTGCCCCGCCATACCGCCCCGCCGCCCCGCCGCCGTGCGGGCGGCTCAGCGCCCCAGGATCCGGTCGACCTCGGCCAGTTGGTCCGCGGTGAGCGGCCCCTTCGCGAGGGCGCCCGCGTTCTCCTCCGCCTGGGCGACCGAGCGGAAGCCGGGGATGGGCACGGTTCGCGGGCTGCGGGCCCAGATCCAGGCGAGGGCGCCCTGGGCGAGGGTACGGCCCTCGCTGGTGAGGATCTCCCGCAGGGCCTCGACCCGGCCGAGCCACTCGGGGTCCGCCCCGCCGTCCGCGGTGAAGCCCGGCAGCCAGGCGGGCGGGGTGCTGCGGATGTCACCGGCCGCGAGGGCGCGCCCCGGGGTGTGCTTGCCGGTGAGCAGGCCCATGGCGAGAGGGCTGCGGTTGACGCTCGCCAGGTCCGACTCCTCGCACAGAGAGAGGAGTTCGGGGGCGTCCTGGAGGATGTTCAGCCGGTGCTGTACGGCCGTGCAGTGCGTGCCCTTCGCGAACACGGCGGCCCGGTGCGGGTCGTCGGTGCTCCACGCGTACGCCCGGATCAGGCCCTCGCGGACGAACTCCTCGCACATGTCGCGGAGTTCGGCTGCCCGCTCGGGGTCGGCGTCGGAGAGGTGGAGCTGGTAGAGGTCGACGTGGTCCGTGCCGAGGCGGTCGAGGGAGGCGGTGAGGGCGCGGCGGGCGTGGGCCGGGGTGTCGTCCTGTCCGGTGAGGGTGCGGGTGCCCTCGTCGAAGACGTTGCCCCACTTGGTGGCGACGACGACGTCCGCGCGGCGCCGGCCGAGAGCGCGGCCGAGGACGCGTTCGCTGTGGCCCGCGCCGTACACGTCGGCCGTGTCGAAGAAGGTGACCCCGAGGTCCAGGGCGCGGCGCACGGCCCGTACGGACTCCTCGTCGTCGACCCTGCCCCAGCCGAGCGGCTGCCCGTCCGCGGACTGCCACTCGCCGCCGATGGCCCAGCAGCCGAAGCCGAGGCCGCTGACCTGGATACCGCTGCGGCCGAGGGTCCTGGTGTACGTGTTCGTCTCCATGACCGAGGACGGTAGGAGTTGGAGCGCACACGAAGGCAAGCCCTTGCGGAGAAAAGCTTCGTGGACGGGCCGGCGGTCAGGCCTGGCCGGTCTCGAAGCGGGAGATCCTGCCGTCCTCCGACACCGTGAAACGCCAGGCGGTGCGCATCTCGCCCCAGGTGTCGTTGCGGTAGGTGGCGACCAGGGCGCGGCCGCCGTCGGACTCGCGCTGGACCTCCATGTGGCCGTGGGAGGAGAAGATCTCCCGGTCGGTCCAGTCCGCGAGGTCCCGGTCGGAGCCGTCGTCCGACATGGTCGCGTCGTCGGCGAGGAGGGCCATGAAGGCGTCGCGGTAGTGCGCGTTCACGGCGTTGACGAAGGCGCGGACGGTCGGGTCACTGAGTCTGGCGGGTGCGATCGTCATGCCGGTCAGCCTCACACCGCGGGGACGCGCCCGCCACCGGAGGCGCGCGGCGGGGTGGGCAGTGCGAGACGGGCACCCGCACGACGGGGGCGTGGCGGGCGCGGGACCCGGCCTCACGGGCCGCACCACTCGAACGGCCGCGCGGGCGGCCCCCTCGGCGGGTCGTCGGTGCGACCGTGGATACGCGGGAGGGGAAACCGTCCGATCGCCACCGTCCGTTCCGGGAGTCACCGTGACCACATTCGACCGACGTGACCTGGGCCTGCTGCTCCTCCGCTTGGGCGCGGGCGGGGTCCTCGCCGCGCACGGGACGCAGAAGCTGTTCGGCTGGTTCGGCGGGCACGGCATCGAAGGGACCGGCGCCTTCATGGAGTCGGTGGGCTACGCGCCGGGCAAGGCGAGCGCCACCGCCTCGGGCCTGGCCGAGACGGGCGGCGGCACTCTGCTCGCCCTCGGCCTCGCCACCCCGGCCGCCGGTGCCGCCGCGGCCGGCGCCATGGCGGGCGCCGCCGCGGTGCACACGCCCAACGGCTTCTTCAACGCGAGCGGCGGCTACGAGTACGCCGCGACCCTGGGCCTGGCCGCCGCGGGACTGGCGATCGCCGGCCCCGGCAGGCTCTCCCTGGACCACGCGCTCGACCATGTCGTCGACCGGGGCTGGATGGTCCCGTCGGCGCTCGCCTTCACCGCCGCCGCCACGGCGCTGGTGATCGGCGCGCGGACCAAGCGCGTGCGCCGGCAGAAGGAGGGCGAGCAGGAGCCGTTGTTCGAGGAGTGACCCCCTGCTCCGTGCGGGCGTGACAAGCTGCGTCCATGCCCATGAACGAGCGGAGCGACATCCCCGACGACCTCTGGCAGTCCGTGGAACTGCTCCACTCCTGGCTGGAGTCGAACCGTGTGCACGACGGGCGCGAGCTGTTGCTGCTGCGGCTGCTGAAGCTCCAGGAGGAGGTCGGCGAGGTCGCCGAGGCGGTGATCGGCGTCACGGCGTCCAACCCGCGCAAGGGCACCACCCACACCTGGGACGATGTGCGGTCCGAGCTGTGCGACGTGATCATCACGGCGATGGTGGCGTTGCGCACCCTCGCCCCGGACGCCCGCGAGGTCCTCGCCGCCCATCTCGCCGGGGTCGCGGACCGCTCCCTGAACCCCCGCCGTGGCTGACCCCGCCGTGGCTGACGGCGCGTCCTGAAGGCGCGGCGGGCCGGCGCGCCCGGGCGCCGTACCCGTCATACCGGGGGGTGATCCGGTGGCCGGGTCGTACTGCGTTCCGAGTAGGCGGGATTGTCGGCAGCCGCACGACGACCCGGAGGGGGCCGGAACGGGAGTCTGTGCAGGTATCCCAGACATCTGACGTGGAGACCTGCGCCCCATGGCAACCTTCCTCTATCGGCTGGGCCGGCTGGCCTTCCGCAAACGCTGGTACGTCACCCTCGTGTGGGTGGCGGTCCTCGGTGCCGTCGGTCTCGGCGCCGCCCGGGCCCCGGGAGCCTCCGACGAGGAGTTCTCCATGCCGGGCATCGAGTCCCACAAGGCGTTCGACCTGCTGGAGGAGCGCTTCCCCGGCATGACGGCCGACGGCGCCACCGCCCGGGTCGTGTTCGTCGCGCCCGGCGGTGAGAAGGTCACCGCCGCCGGGAACAAGAAGGTGATCGAGGAGACCGTCGCCGATCTGGCCGACGGTTCGCAGGTCGCGAGCGCCGTCGACCCGTTCCGGGCGCGGGCCGTCAGCCAGGACGGCTCGACGGCGTACGCGACCGTCACCTACGAGGTCGGCCCCGGCGAACTCTCCGACGCCGGCAGGACCCACCTGGAGAGCGCGCTGCACCGGGCCCAGGACGCCGGGCTGACCGTCGAGGCGGGCGGCGACGCGGTGTCCGAGCGGGGCGGCGCGGGCGGCGCTGCGGAGGTGATCGGTGTCGCCATCGCCGCCGTCGTCCTGCTCGTCACGTTCGGCTCGCTCGCCGCGGCCGGGCTGCCGCTGCTGACCGCCCTGATCGGTGTCGGCGTCAGCATGGCTGCCATCCTCGCCCTGTCCTCCGCGCTCGGCCTGTCCACCACGACCGGCACCCTGGCGATGATGCTGGGCCTCGCGGTCGGCATCGACTACGCCCTGTTCGTCGTCTCCCGCTACCGCGAGGAACGCGCCAAGGGCCGTACGCCCGAGGAGGCGACCGCCCTCGCCACCGGCACCGCCGGATCGGCGGTCGTGTTCGCCGGGCTCACCGTCGTCATCGCGCTGGCCGGACTGTCCGTGGTCGGTATCCCGATGCTGACGAAGATGGGGCTGGCCGCCGCCGGAGCGGTCGTCGTCGCCGTGCTGATCGCGCTGTCCCTGGTCCCGGCCGTCCTCGGGTTCTGGCCCAACGCGGTACTGGCCCGCAAGGCCCGCGGGAGCGGCCGGCTCACGGAGGGCGGCGACAACGGCGGCACCCGCTGGTCCCGGTTCGTGCTGCGCCGGCCCCTGCCCGTCCTGCTGCTCGGTGTCATGGGTCTCGGTGCGCTGGCCGTACCGATGACCGACCTCCAGCTGGGCATGCCCGGCGACGAGGCCAAGCCGACCTCCACCACCGAGCGCCGCGCCTACGACGCGCTCGCCGAGGGCTTCGGGCCCGGTTTCAACGGCCCGCTGACGATCGTCGTGGACGCCCGGGGCACCGACGACGCCAAGGGCGCCGCCGAGACGATCGCGAAGGACATCGGCGCCACCGAGGGCATCGTGTCCGTCTCCCCCGCGCGCTTCAACGAGTCCGGCGACACCGCCGTCTTCTCCGCCGTACCCGCCACCGCGCCGACCGACGAGAAGACCAAGGACCTGGTGAAGGCCATCCGGGACGAGCGACCCGGCATCGAGTCGGAGACGGGCGCGACCTACGAGGTCACCGGCAGCACCGCGCTGAACATCGACATCGCCGACAAGGTGCAGTCGGCGCTGGTCCCGTATCTGCTGGTCGTGGTCGGCCTCGCCGTCCTGCTGCTGCTCGTCGTGTTCCGCTCGCTGCTCGTGCCGCTCAAGGCCGCCCTCGGCTTCCTGCTGTCGGTGCTCGCCTCGCTCGGCGTGGTCGTCCTGGTCTTCCAGCAGGGCCACGGCGCGGAACTGCTGGGCGTGGAGCAGACCGGCCCGATCATGAGCCTGATGCCGATCTTCCTGGTGGGCATCGTCTTCGGCCTCGCCATGGACTACGAGGTGTTCCTCGTCTCCCGGATGCGGGAGGCGTACGTCCACGGCGACCGGTCCGACGAGGCGATCACCAGCGGCTTCCGGCACAGCGCCCGGGTGGTCGTGGCCGCCGCCCTGATCATGATCGCGGTGTTCGCCGGGTTCATCGGCGAGAGCGACTCCATGATCAAGATGATCGGCTTCGGGCTGGCCTCGGCGGTCCTGTTCGACGCGTTCGTCGTCCGGATGGCGATCGTGCCCGCCGTGCTCGCGCTGCTCGGCGACAAGGCGTGGTGGCTGCCGAAGTGGCTGGACCGCGCGCTGCCCCGCGTCGACGTGGAGGGCGAGGCGCTCAGCCGCCGGCCCGAGGCGGAGCCCGGCCCGGCCGAGCCGGCCGAACCCGCGGTGGCCCGCACCTGACCCGACCGCCCCGGGGCCGTCAGCATCCCCCCAGGGAGCCGTCCGCACCACCCCCCACGGGGCCGTCCGCACCACCCCCCACCGGGGCCGTCCGTGGCGAAGACCACGGACGGCTCCCAGGGTGTTCGCCCCCGACGTCGACCACCATGGTCCCCAGTCCCACCGACCGGAGTCCCGATGAGCATCAGCCTGGACCGGCGCTACGCCGACCGCCTGGAGGAGTTCTCCGAGAGCCACCGCTTCCTCATCGATCTGACGATGGCCGCGATGCTCATGGCGTGCGCGACCCTCGGCAGCGCGCTCACCCTGCCCGGCGCCGACCCGCCGGACCGGGACAACGTCGGTGTCGCCGTCATGGGCGTGTCCTGTCTCGCCCTGCTCAAGCACCGCACCCACCCCCGCACCACCCTGATCGTCACGGCGCTGTGCACGATCGTCGCCGTCGTCCAGGGCTATCTGGTCACCCCCCTGCTGCTGGCACCGGTCATGGGGGGCCTGTACTGGCTGGCCGCCCAGACCGACCGGCGCACCACCCGCGTCTACGGCCTCGTCACCATCGGGGCGACGACGCTCGCGGCGGTGCTCGCCGACTCCATGGACCACCTCTCCCTGCTGATCAGGACGATCGGCCCCGTCTTCTGGCTGCTGCTGCCCCTCGCCACCGGCAAGGCGACCCAGGTGCGGCGCGCCTACCTGAAGTCGGTGCAGGCGCGCGCCGAGCACGCCGAGCGCACCCGTGAGGAGGAGGCCCGCCTCCGCGTCGCGGAGGAACGGATGCGCATCGCCCGCGACCTCCACGACGTGGTCGCCCACCATCTGGCCCTCGCCAACGCCCAGGCGGGCACCGCCGCGCACCTCACCCGCACCGACCCCGAGCAGGCACACCGGATCCTCACCGATCTGACCGCCACCACGTCGTCGGCGCTGCGCGAGCTGAAGGCCACCGTCGGGGTGCTGCGCCAGCCCGACGACCCCGAGGCGCCGCTCGCCCCCACCCCCGGCCTGGGCCGGCTGCCCGACCTGGTCGCCGCGTGCGAGTCCGCCGGTCTCATGGTGACCGTCACCACGGAGGGCCCTCCGGGGCGGCTCGACCCGGGTGTGGACCTGACCGCGTACCGGATCGTGCAGGAGGCCCTGACCAACGTCAGCAAGCACACCGCCGCGGACACGGCGCGGGTCCGTCTCACCTACGAGGAGTCCCATCTGACGATCACGGTCACCGACGACGGCGGCGGCGCGGCTCCCGCGGCCGGCGCATCAGGCACGTCAGGCACGTCCGACGCGGCTCCAGCGTCCGACGCGTCCGGCGCGTCCGGCAACTGCCGCGGCTTCGGCCTCATCGGCATGCGCGAACGCGCCCAGTCCGTGGGCGGCGCCCTCAGCGCGGGTCACCGGCCCGAAGGGGGCTTCGAGGTCACCACCGATCTTCCGCTGCGCCCCCGCCCCCGCACCCCACAGCTCGAACGGGAACCGACCGCATGACCATCCGTGTGCTGCTCGCCGACGACCAGGCCCTGCTGCGGGCGACCTTCCGCATCCTCATCGACTCCTGCCCGGACCTGGAGGTCGTCGGCGAGGCCGCCGACGGACGGGAGGCGGTCGACCTCGTCCGTGTCCACCGTCCCGACGTGGTCCTCATGGACATCCGGATGCCCGGCACCGACGGACTCACCGCGACGGCCGTGATCTGCGCCGACGAGGACCTGTCCGACACCCGCGTGCTGATCCTGACGACCTTCGAGATCGACGAGTACGTGGCCCAGGCGCTGCGGGCCGGCGCGAGCGGCTTCCTCGGCAAGGACGTCACCGCCGACGTCCTCCTCGACGGCATCCGCACGGTCGCCGCCGGGGACTCCCTGCTCTCCCCCACCGCCACCCGCACCCTGATCACCCGCTTCCTCACCGCCCCCGCCACCGGCACCCCGCTGACCGCCCCCGAGCGGCTCGCCGCCCTCACCTCCCGGGAACGCGAGGTGATGTCCCTGGCGGCCGAGGGCCTGTCCAACGACGAGATCGCCGAGAAGCTCTACGTCAGCCCGCTGACCGTGCGCACGCACATCCACCGGGCCATGACGAAACTGGGCGCCCGCGACCGGGCCCAACTGGTGGTGATGGCCTACCAGTCGGGCCTGGTGCAGGTGACACCGCCGGAGTGAGGTGCCGGGGGCGGGAGGGACGCGGCGCCTACTCCATGTAGAAGGTGGCGTCCTGCCGGTCGAGCGTGGTGCTCACCGGCTGGGTGTAGAGCAGGTTGTCGTAGTGCCGGATGTAGCGGCCGGGGAAGTTGGACGACTCGAACGACACCCCGGCCGCGGAGTCGGCGAGACCGGCCCGCCGGTGGAAGGAGGCGTCGGCGTCGAACAGAGCCGTACCGTCGTCCTTCTCCACCCACAGCTCGTTGTTCTTGTGGCGGAGGTAGTAGCCGGGGAAGTTCGCCGACTCCAGCGACACCGTGCCGTTGCCCGCGAGGCCGGGGACGATCCGGAACTGCGAGTCGGCGAGGTTGGTGACGTCGCCCTCCAGCTTCGCGCGGTACTCCCAGTGCCGGATGAACTTGCCCGGGTAGTTGTACGAGGAGAAGCGCACCGGGGTCACCCCGTCGGCGACGGGGATGCCGAAGTTGGGGGTGCCGTCGGCGTTCCAGTACAGCTTCTGGTAGCGGGTGCGGCGGTTGGGGTCGTTGAGCGGGTCACCGCTGATGTTCTTGTAGTCGCGGTCGTGGTAGACGAGGATGTCGGACTTGCCGTCCTCGGAGACCGTGAAGGTGTTGTGGCCGGGGCCGTACTGGCCGGTCCTGTCGTTGCTCGTGAAGACCGGGGTGGAGGTCTTGCTCCAGGAGGCCGGGTTCATCAGGTCGGCGGTGGCGCCGGCGGTCAGCAGGCCGAGGCAGTAGTTGGCGTCGGTGGCGCTGGCCGAGTAGGCCATGAAGACCTTGCCGTTCTTCTGCAGGACGGCCGGGCCCTCGTTGACGCGGTGGCCGACGGTCTCCCAGGAGTACTCGGGCTTGGAGATCATCACCGGGCTGCCGCTGATGGTCCAGGGGTTGGACATCCTCGCCAGGTACAGATTGGTGCCGCTGCCGACCGCCGGGTCGTTCTGTGCCCAGCTGAGGTAGCGGGTGCCGTTGTGGGTGAAGGTGGTGGCGTCCAGCGAGAAGGTGTCCAGCGGCAGGCTGATCCGGCCCTTCTCGGTCCAGGTGCCGGTGAGCGGGTTGGCGGAGCTGGACTCCAGGACGTACGGGCGGATCTTCCAGATGTCGTTGGAGGCGCCGGCCGCGAAGTACACGTACCACTTGCCGTCGATGAAGTGGATCTCCGGGGCCCAGATGTGGGCGCCCATGTCGCCGCTGGCGTGCTTGGTCCAGATGGTCGTCTCCGGGGCCGTGGCGAGGCCCTGGAGGGTGGTGGCCCGGCGCATCACGATCTTGTCGTAGGCGGGGACGGTGGCCGTGAAGTAGTAGTAGCCGTCCGTGTGTTTGTAGATGTGCGGGTCGGCCCGCTGGAGCGCGATCGGGTTGGTGAACGTCACGGCGGGGGAGGCGGGCGCGGCGGCCTGGGCGGGGGTGGTCACACCGGTGAGGACGGCGAGCGCCGCCGCCGCGGCCACCACCATCCGTCTGACGAGTCGTCTCATGTTGGGCGGCCCTTCGCGGTCGGGGTGCGGGTGGAGCGGACAGGCGGACGGCTCCGGCGTACGTGACACCGGAGCCGTCCGCCGGTCATGCGGTCTTTCAGGCGGTCATGCGGTCATGCGGTCATGGGCTCAGGCGGTGGTGGGGACGAGCCGCCACTGCTGGCAGTTGTTGTTCAGCCAGGACCACTGGCGTACGTCGGTGCCGTCGGCGGTGCCGCAGTTGGCGACGTCCAGGACCTTGCCGGTGGCGGCGTTGACGATCCGGACGTAGTCGCCGCCGAGGTAGACCAGGCGGAACTTCTGGCAGTTGTTGTTCAGCCAGGACCACTGGCGGATGTCGGTGCCGTCGGCGGTCGCGCACTCGGCGACGTCGGCGACCTTGCCGGTGGCGACGTTCACCAGGCGGCTGGTGTCGTCGGCGCGGTCCTCGACACGCCACTTCTGGTTGGCCCTGCCGTTGCAGGTCCACTGGAGGATGTTGGTGCCGTCGGCCGTGTTGCCGCCGTTGACGTCCAGGCACTTGCCGCTGTTGCGGTTGACGAGGGTGTACGCGGTCGGGGTGGTCGCCGTCTCGCCGGAGGGGCCGGCGAGGGTGGTGCCGAGGGCGACCGGGGTGCCGAAGTTCGGGGTGCCGTCCGCGTTCCAGGTGAACTTCTGCGCCCGCGTCGTACGACCGTTGTCGCAGCCGTCGCTCGCCGCGTCGTTGGCGTGGTAGACGATCCAGTTCTCGGTGCCGTCAGGCGAGGTGAAGAAGCCGTTGTGGCCGGGCGCGTAGACCCCGTTGGCGTCGCTGCGCTGGAACACGGGCGTCTGCTTCTTGGTCCAGGAGGAGGCCAGCAGCGGGTCGGAGCCGGTGAGTTCGAGCTGCCCGAGCTTGTAGTCGGGGCCCCAGCAGGCACTGGCGGAGTAGATGAGGAAGGTGCGCCCGTTGCGGTACAGCGGCTCGGGCCCTTCGTTGACCTCGCCGCTCTGCGTCTCCCAGCTGAGGGTGGGGCTGGAGATGACGGTGAAGGTGGAACTGGCCAGCGTGTACGGGTTGCTGAGCGGCGCGATGACGAGGCTCTGCTTGCTGCCGCCCGCCGAGCCGCTGCCGACCAGGTACAGCTTGTTGTTGTGCTTGAGGACGCTGGCGTCGATCAGCCAGCCGCCCGGGTTGAGGTTGGAGCCGGTGAGGGTGTTCTTGTAGGTGTACGGCCCCATCGGGTCGGAGCCCGCGCTCTCCAGGACGTGGGTGCGCTGGTCGTCGCAGCAGGCGGAGCCGCGCGGCCCGGCGGAGTAGTAGAGGTACCACTTGCCGTCGAAGAAGTGGATCTCCGGGGCCCACATGTTCCAGTTGCGGGAGGAGGTGCTGTCCGACCACACCTGGACGCTCGGCGCGGTGCTCAGCCCGGCGAGCGTGGGCGACTTGCGCATGGTCAGCTCACCGGTGAACGAGGTGGTCACCAGGTAGTAGTTGCCGTTGTAGTACTCCAGCCAGGGGTCGGCGCCCTTCTGCGACTTGACGGGGTTGGTGAAGGGCCTCCCGTCCGCCGCGGCGGCGGTGTCGGCGGGCTGGACGGTGAGGAGCGACGCGAGGAGGGCGACCAGCGCGGCCCCCCAGGTCACCCAGTGGCGGACTCGTATGCGGACCACGGCAAGTCCCTTCCGGGAGCGGCTCAGAGGGGGTTCGAAGAGGGGGTTCGAGGGTTCGACATGGATGTTCGAAATCACGAACACCGTGCGTAACTTCGGCCAGAAGGTAAGGGTGTGACAGGAGGGGCGTCAATGGATCGGACAGGTTTTTCGTCCCGGACGCCCTCGCCACCGATGGGGTGCCGCGCCGGAATACATCACCCGCAGCGGGGGGTTGGCGAGGTCATGACCAAACAGAACACAGGGCGCTACGGCATCTGGAGCAGGGGCCTGCGGGCGGAGGATCCCGAGCGGCGCGGCGAGCTCGCGGAGGCGGCGGCCGAGTTGGAGGAACTCGGCTTCGGTGCGGTCTGGTTGGGCGGCAGTTCCGCCGTACGCCACGCCGTCCCGCTGATCGAGGCGACCACCCGGCTCACCGTGGCCACCGGCATCCAGAGCATCTGGCAGTACGAGGCGGCCGGGACGGCGAAGGGGTTCGCCGACCTGGAGGCCGCCCACCCCGGCCGCTTCCTGCTCGGCCTCGGCGTGAGCCACGCCAAGCTCGCCGACCAGTACCGTCGCCCCTACGCGGCGATGGTCGCCTACCTGGACGCCCTGGACGCGGCCGGCGTCCCCGCCGAGCGCCGGATCCTCGCCGCCCTCGGCCCGAAGATGCTCCGCCTCTCCCGCGACCGGGCGGCCGGCTCCCACCCGTACCTGGTCACGCCGGAGCACACGGCGCAGGCCCGCGAGACGCTGGGCGACGGCCCGCTCCTGGCCCCCGAGCTGAAGGTGATCCTGGAGACCGACCCGACCCGGGCGCGCACCACGGCCCGCGCCCACCTGTCCTTCTACCTGGGCCTGCCGAACTACACGAACACGTTCCTCCGCCTGGGCTTCACCGAGACAGACCTCACGGACGGCGGCAGCGACCGCCTGATCGACGCGGTGTACGCCTGGGGCGACGAGGACCGGATCCGGGCACGAGTGGACGAGTTCCGCTCGGCAGGGGCGAACCACGTGGCGTTGCAGGTGCTCGACGAGGGCCCCGATGACGTGCTGCCGCGGGAGGGGTGGCGGCGGCTGGCGGCGCTGCTGAACTGACCACCACCGAACGACGCGAGGGGAGAAGGACGCCGTCATCGGCGGCGCCCTGCCTCCGCCTGCTCGGACTTCGGAGGCTCAGTCGCGCACTCTGCCGTAGCGGTTACCTCCGCAGAGCCCTCGGTGGTACTCGACGTACTGCTCGTCGATGTGGTGTTCCGGGTGGCGCCTCAGCACGCCGATGGGCGTCCCGTCCTTGCTCCGCCGTACGTTCCAGTCCTCGTCTATGAATATGGCCAGCGTGTCGAACTGAACGTGGTGATTGGGGCACAGGCACAAGAGGTTCGATATCTCGTCCGGCCCGTTGTGCGGGTGTCCGAGCCCTTGGATGTGTGCTGCCTCGCTGTAGTGACTGAAGCGTGTCTCCAACCGGAGCCCGCACACCTGGCACTGGTGCCCGTAAAGCAGTTTGATCCGGTCGACGAGGCGCTGATCCCTGTCCGGGCGCGACACGATGGCCGTGCGGCGCCCTCCGTGTTGAGCGGACCGGCCGCCGCCTCCCTGGTCGCCCTCCCCCTCATCCGCTCCCCCAGCGTGTGCGTACCCGCCGAGACCGACCCGCTCCAGAAGTTCTTCCTGATCGACATCATCGAGGTAGGTGGTGCACAGCAGACCAATGGCCTCGGCACGCGTGAGCGGCTGACGTAGAAGTCGCGCCGCTTCCCGCCGGAATCCGGCTCGGCTTCCCGACTCGATGGAAGCCGCCACCGACACCGAGTCGAGGTTGCGGTGCACGGTGCCTTCGACCTCCCACAGCCCGCTGTCCCGCAGGTGCCGAAATGGATACTCCAGTGACACCCCGACACCCGGAGGACCGAAGTCCCGCAGTATGGGTCCAAGCTGCCCCTGGTACACGTCCGACGGCGCCATCCGGTCGTGGCCTGCAAGAAGGCGACCGATCGCCCACAACAGCGTGAGGGACTCGGAGCGGGCACGCGGCCCCGCCTGTGCGTCGGCATCCAGTGTTCCCAGTGCGCGCAGGAGGTCTCCCCGGCCCATACTCTCCGCGGGAGCAGCGAGGTTCTTCCCTGCGGCAGGCTGCCCTACCGCTGTGAGTTCCTGCCCGTCCAGCAGTTCGTCCAGCAGCTTCAGATGACGTTTGCGCTCCGCAGCGGGAATTAGGGTGAGGCTCCAGAGCGGCGGCTTCATGTCCAGCGCGGTCAGGATGGGGGCCGCCGGCACTTCGAACTCGACCACGTCGCCCAGAGCCATGATGTGTTCCCACGTCCTCTGGTTCTCGTCGTACCCCCACACCGCCGCCGCCAACTGAGAGTTGTGGAGCAGGCCCAGGATGCGCGCTCGGGCGATGAACTTCATCTCCCCGTAGAAGAGGACTTCGTCGCCGACCCTCCGCTCACGAATGGCCACGGCCTTGGCGTTCCGTTCCTTCTGAGCAGGCGTCGCGCCCCAGAGCCGGGCCACTCCGTCGGGGAAGAGGCGCATGAGCTGGTCCGCATGCTCCCCGAGGGCGTGCTCGTACTCCGAGAGCTGGATACCCGCTCGTACCGAGTGTTGGAAGTGTTTGGGGCCACGCACCTTCGCTCCACCGCGCGGCTGCAGGACCCACTGAACCGAATCCGACTCTTTGTCCCCTGCCAGATGTTCCTTTCGCCCATTTCCATCTCCGGGACGGATGTCGACGGTTGCGTGCTCACCATGATCGTTCCCCATGGTGATCAGATTTTCACACTAACGAGGGAGTCCCGTAGTCCCTTCCAGTAACAGGCAATCGCTCGATGCGATTCAGCCAGCGTGCTGAAAGCGAACGGGCTCACCGAGCACCGCGCGGGCGCTGTCGAAGTCGGCCAGGCGGGCCGCGACCGTTGCGACGGCGAGACGCTCGGGGAGCGCGGCGGAGAACTTAAGGCCGCGTACCGCCCTCTGATCCACGTCGGGGAGGACGAGGTTGTCACCGACGTTCTCTTTGGCCGCGCGCCAGTCGGCCGGGGTGATGTCCTCGCGCAGCCGCAGCCAGCTGTCCGTGGGCCGTTGCAGCGGATCGGTGACCGCTTGGAGAGTCGTCGCGAGAGTCGCGTTGGCCCGATACCCGGCCCACGTCCACCAGCGCACGTCCTTGCCGACGCGCGTCACCAGCGTGCCACCGGGGTGCACGGTGTCGGGTGCGTCGGACTCGCGCTGTTCGGCCAGGCACGTCTCCGCACGTCGGGTGAGGGAGACGGGCGGATCTGCGCCCAGCAGCACCTCGCGCATGGCACGCGTCAAGGCGTAGGACAGTCCGGCGACACCGCCGTTCATCCACTTGGCGACGCCGCCGCCGTCGGCTGGTTCGACGAAGACCCGTTTGCGCAGCCAGTCGATGTAAGTGACCTGCCAACTGCGTCCCCCGAGCAACAGCCGCCTCGGCCCTGGCCGCTCCTCGGTGAGGACGCTCGGATCGGTACGGCCGATCTCCGTGCGTCCCGACAGGACGGTGAACTGCGGCGGCGCGGTGAAGGATGCGGTGAGTTCGATGAAATGTCGCTTGCCGAAACGGCGTTCCGCCTCGGGCCCCACGAACAGCATGCCGCCGTCGCTGTCGAGGAAGCCCTCCTCGGTGAGGAAGCGCAGGATCGGGGCGGCGGACTTGTCGAAGGGGGCCAGGCCGTTCCACTGGCGGTCCCACAACTGGTCGCCCAGCTTGTGCTGTTGCAAAGCGACAGCGAGGAGTTGCTGGGCCACCAGATGGCGGGGTTCGGGCGGTGGGACGACCGGTTCCACCCAGCCTCGCGACCACAGCAGCAGCAGGCCCGCCGCCTGCAGCAGAGTGTCCTTGTGGGTAGTGAGGAACAGGCAGTTGCGCACGGTATCGGGTCGCCTGCCCGTGCGGCCGATGCGCTGCAGGAACGAAGCCACGGAGGCCGGCGAATCGATCTGGATGACGCGGTCCAGGTCGCCCACGTCGATGCCCAGTTCCAGGGTCGAGGTGGAGACGATGACACAGTCGCGTGCCTCGGCGAAGGCTTCCTCCGAGCGGGCGCGTTCAGCGACTGACAGGGAGGCGTGCGACAGGAAAACGGTGACCTCGCGGGCCCGGAGGGCGGCGCCCAGCTCCTCGACCTGTCGGCGCGAGTCACAGAAGACAAGCCGCTTCTCTCCCCGGTGCAGGGCCGCGATGAGTTTGGCGGCATTCTCCAAGGAGCCCACGTAGTCGAGTTCCACCTCGCCGGCGGGTTTGGGGAGTCGGTGGACGGCAGCCTTGTCGGGCCTCCCGGCTCCGCCGGTGCCGGCAGGCAGTTGCAGTCCGGGGGCGACGACCTGCCCCATACGGCTTCCGGCTCCGGCGCCCTGCAACCAGCGCAGCAGCTGGTCCGGATTCCCGACGGTCGCGGAGAGGCCGACGCGCTGGATGGGCCGTCCGGTGACCCGCTCCAGCCGTTCGAGCACGGCGAGCAGATGCCATCCCCGGTCGTCGCCGGCGAAGGCGTGCACCTCGTCGACGACCACGGCCCGCACACTTCCCAGGAGTCGCGCATGGTCCGTCTTGACGCCGATCAGCATCGCTTCGAGGGACTCGGGCGTGGTGAGCAGGACGTCCGGCGCCTCGCTACGGATGCGCTGCCGCTGTGACTCCTTGGTGTCGCCGTGCCAGAGCGCCGCGCGCCGCCCGAGCCACTGGGCGTAGGAGTCGACACGGCCGACCAGGTTGTTGAGAAGGGCCTTGAGGGGACACAGGTACAGGACGGACGTGCCCGTCCACTTCTGTTCGGTCATCGCCGACAGCAGCGGGAAGCAGGCCGCCTCGGTCTTGCCGCCCGCCGTCGGCGCCAGCAGCACGGCGTCCTGCCCGTCCATGAGAGGTGTGATCGCCGCCCGCTGCAGGGGACGCAGATCGGGCCAGCCGAGGGTGTTGACGATGTGGTGCAGTACGACGGGATCGAGCCGGTCAAGCACGTCGGCCCCGTCCCCGCCCGGGCACGAACCGGCCGGGCTGCCCTCCTCCACCGCCATCACAGCTCCAGGTCGATGTCGTCTGCCGACGCGGCACCGTCGGCGACCGTAGCGGCCAGGTTCCGCTCCACGTGGGTGAGTTCGCTGCTCGCGACCGTGAGCCGGTAGTGCTGCCGGGGATCGAAGTCGTCGAACTGGTCCACGCGGTCGAGCACGTCCCCGACCAGCTTCTTCAGGAACAGGCGGGGAGCCACCCCGACCTTCCCGCCCAGCGCCCCGCCGACGGCCCGTGCGAGGTCCGCGACGTAGGTGTCGTCGACGACCGTACGCACGCGCTCGGGTGACGCGGCGGCCTCCGCGTACAGGTCCCGGATGGTGGCGCCGAGGCCGATGAGGGACTCCTGGTTGAAGCCGGGGAGCCTGATCTGCACGGCCCGGGGGTTGTCGAAGCGCGGGTCGGTGGTGAAGTCCGTGGCGAGCCTCTGGGCAAGCGGTGCCAGGCGCTGCACGCCTTGCTGCCCGTCGTAGAAGGCGGGCGTGCCGGTGATGACGAGATACAGGCCGGGGAAGCGGCCGGAGTGCACCTCGTCGATGAGCTGCCGCAGCGAGTTGAGCGCCTTGTCCCGCGCGTCCGACCGGACCCGCTGGAGCGTCTCCACCTCGTCGAGCACGACGAAGAGCCCGGTGTGCCCGGAGTCGCGCAGCACGGTGAGGAGGCCCTGCAGGAAACCGAGGGCACCGAAATGGTCAAGGTCGCCGCGCACCCCGGCGGACCTGCGGGCGGAGGCCGCCACATGCGGCTGACCGCCGAGCCACGCCAGGACGGCCGAGGCAGTCGCCTCGTCCCCGTCCGCGAGGGCGGCCCGGTAGCCGCGCAGCGCGGTGGCGAAGGACGGGGCGTGCCGGGACACCTCGGCGAGCCGCGCCACGAGCAGCTTCTCCACCTCGCCCGGCAGCTCCTCCTCGGTCGCGCCTGCCGCGAGGGCGTCCTCCTCCAGGGCGTAGAACCATGCGTCGACCACGGGCCGTAGGGCGCTGGGCGGAAAGCTGGACGTGGTGAGCCTTTCGGTGAGCCGCCGGTAGACCGTCTCCAACTTGTGCAGCGGCGTCTCGTTCTCCGAGATCTGAATCTCGGCCACGGCGAAGTTTCGGCGCTTGGCCCGCTCCCCCAGCCAGCGCGTGAAGAACGTCTTGCCGGACCCGTACTCACCCCGTACGGCCTTGAACACGGACCCCCGGGACGCCACGGCGTCCAGCTCGGCGTCCAGGGCCGTCTCGAACCGGTCGAGGCCGGTGGCAAGCAGGTCGAGCCCGCTCTCGGGTACGGCTCCACGGCGCAGGGCGTCAAGGACGGTACGGCGGCGGGCTGCGCTGACCTGGGAGGGGCGCTTGGATCCGGTGGTGCTCACGGGGACCAGTCTTCCATCTCCCCCTACCACGTGGGCTCGAGAAAGTCCCCTGATACCCGGTTCGTGACCCTGTGATCCCGCGGTCTCCCTGCTCATATGCCCACCCCTAAAACCTGATCCTGACGGTGCCGAGGCCATCTCGTTGTTCGATGAACCAGTTGACTGTCACCGGAAAGCGCTGATGAAATCACTCTCCGTACAGGCACCAGGGTGGGAAGTGGAGACACATGGCGGCCCTCGACAACGTGAAGCTGAAGGACGTTCTGGCGGATGTCGCCTCGGGGTCCTTACAACTGCCCGACTTCCAACGGAACTGGAAATGGGACGACGACCGGATCCGGGCGATCATCGCGACAGTCACCCTCGACTACCCGCTGGGCGTCGTGATGACCTTGCAGACCGGCGGTGCCACCCGGTTCCGTTCCCGGACCCTCACCGGTGCGCGGCCGGAAGGGGACCCGGAGGCCGACCTCCTGCTGCTGGACGGACAGCAGCGACTCACCTCCCTCTTCCAGGCCCTGTGGCTCGACGCCCCCGTGGAGACGGCGGACTCCCGGAGCAAGCCCATCCAGCGGTGGTATTACGTCGACATCGCGAAGGCCGTCGGCCCGTCCGTGGACCGCGACGAGGCCATCGTGTCCGTACCGGCCGACAAGGTGCTCAGGACGGACTTCAACCGCACCGTGGTGCTGGATCTGAGCAGTACCGAGGCCGAGTGCGCGGCCGGCCTCTTCCCGCTCCACTTCGTCTTCGACGCCCAGCGCGTGAACGAGTGGAAGAAGGCGTACATCAAGGCCGACGAGGACCGGAACTGGGACCTGTGGGGCCAGTTCGACGAAGCGGTCCTCCAGCAGGTCCGCGCCTTCCAGGTCCCGATGATCCGGTTGGGCGCCTCCACCTCCATGGACGCCGTCTGCGCGGTCTTCGAGCGGGTCAACACGGGCGGCGTCCCCCTGAACGTCTTCGAGCTGCTCACCGCGACGTACGCCGGGGACCGCGACTATGTGGAGCAGACCGGGGACTACTACCAGCTCCCCGAAGTGTGGCGGGAGATCAAGCAGGCACTGGCGAGCAAGTACCCGGTCTTCGGCCGCGTCGACAGCGGTCTCGAGAACGGGCTGAGCAGCATCGACTTCCTGCAGGCCATCGCTCTGGTGCGCACCTGGGAACGCAAGCAGGCGGGCCTCGGGGCCACGGTGTCCTGCAAGCGCCGCGACCTGCTGGACCTCCCCCTGGCCGACTTCGTCCGCCTCGCGCCCAAGCTCGCCGACGCCTTCGCATGGGTGGGCGACTTCCTGGAAAGGCAGTGCATCGTCCGCCCGGCCGACCTGCCGTACAAGACGCAGTTGGTGCCGCTGGCAGCCGTCCGCGCCATCCTCGACACCGCGATGGACGGTCTGGGGGCGGAGGAGAAGATCGAGCAGTGGTACTGGTGCGGGGTGCTCGGTGAGATGTACGGCGGCTCCACGGAGACGCGCTTCACCAAGGACGTCGAGCAGCTCGTCCCCTGGATCGCGCAGGACGAGAGGGCACCCGAGACGGTCACCGAGGCGTTCTTCTTCGCCGACCGTCTCGACACCCTCACCACCCGCAACAGCGCCGCCTACAAGGGGATCTACGCCCTGCTGATCAAGCAGGGGGCGGTGGACTGGCACCACACGGACGCCCCGCTCAGCCCGGGCAGGCTGGACGAATACGGCGTGGACATCCGGCAGATCTTCCCCAAGACGTGGTTCCGGCGGGGCAACAGCCAGGGGCTGCCCACGAGTTCGATCGTGAACAAGACCCCGTTGTCGTACCGCGCGGCGATGGTCATGACGGGGGCTCCGTCGTCGTACGTGTCCACGATGATCGCCGCGTCCGACACACGTCCCGAGTGGTTCGACGATGTCCTGACCACACACCTGATCGATCCGGACGCCCTGCGCGAGAACGACTACGAGCGCTTCTATCGCGACCGTTCCAAGCAGTTGCAGGACCTGGTGCACTCCGCCATGGGCAAGAAGACGATGCTCCGCGACCTGCCGGAGGACGACGCCCGATGACGACCAGGCCGCAGGAACCGGACCTCGCCTCGCTCAAGGGCAGGACCGTGTCCGTGCAGGAGATCCTCGACCTGTTCCAGGTCAGGGTCCGCGATCACCGGACGGTGCACCGGATCTCGCAGGCCCTGACGGACGCCGGGCTGACCACGTTGCCGGACTTCGCCGTCTGCGCTCTGCGCACCACCGTCGACGTCGTGCCACTGGCGGCCGTTCCCGCACAGCGCACGCCTGCCGACGCGGACGACGAGGCCGACGCGACGGACGAGGCCCTGCCCTCGCACGCCCTGCCTCAGCGGCTGCTGCTCGGCGACATCCCGTCCGCCCGGCGCGGTGTGGTGTCCGTGGGTCCTGGCACGCCGCTGTCGCAGACGACCTTTCTGATGCGTACGAAGGGACTCTCCCAGATTCCAGTGACCACCGGCATGGCGCAGGTCCACGGCGTCGTCACCTGGGGCTCTGTGGCGAAGATGTACGAGGCGGGGAAGGAGGCCACCCTCGACAACGCGATGGAGAAGGACTCGTTGCCCGTCGCCGACGCCCGGCAGGAGTTCTTCGCCGCCCTCCCTGTCATCCGCGAGCACGGCTATCTGCTGGTCCGCGGCGACGACGGCTGCCTCTCGGGCATTGTCACCGCCGTGGACGTCACGGAACGCTTCGAAGGCGCGGCGCGCCCCTTCTTCATCGTGGGCGACATCGAGTCCCTGCTGCGCCGCTGCCTGGGCGCGGCTCTGGACACGGAGACCATCAAAGCGGTCCAGACGAACAAGAGGCCGGAGCACCGCACCGGCCAGGTGTCGGACCTGATGTTCGGCGACTATCTGAGACTCCTGGACGGAGACCAGACGAGGCAGTCCTTCGCCGAGCAGGCCGACCGCAACTGGGAGGCCCTGAAGTGGCCCAACATGCCCCGGGAGCAGTTCATCGGCCTGCTGAAGCGGGTGAAGGACATCCGCAACCGGATCGCCCACTTCGACGAGAAGCCGCTTCCGCCGGAAATGATCGACGAACTGACGACCTTCGCGAAGGTTCTGAGGGCGTTCGCGTCATGAGGTAGCTAGCGACAAGGATGAATCACTCGGGGTGCCTCAGGCCCAAAGCCCGAGGCACCCCGAGCACATCCTCAGCCTCCTCCGAGGGCGAATTGCTCGCGCAGCAACCCTTCGTGGAGCCGCAGGGTCCGGCCGTCCGGCAGGGTCTCCAGTACCTGTACGCCGTCGTAGTTGAGGAGTTGCCGCAGGACGGCGGCAAACCCGTCGCCCCGGGTGACGGGCATGCCGGCGCGCTGGGCGAGCGCGGTCACGGGCAGGGTGCCGCCCGCGTCGAGCAGGGCCGCGAGCGCCTTGTGGACCTGCTCCTGCTGCGGCTTGCGGGCGAGACCCCCGAGCTGTCCGTGGTACGTCTCCGAGTCGAGCAGGGCCGTCACCAGCGCCTCCGTCCCGGAGACGAGGGTCGGGGTGAGAAGGGAGTCGTCTCCCCCGGTGGTCAGCTCCACCTCGAAGAGCGCCTCGTGCGTCCGCGCGAGTTCCGCCTGCTGCTTCTGGGACTTCCCCGTCGGCTTCTTCGGCATAGCGGGAGTCACGGCGACGAGCAGCTGAGTGGTGGCCTCACTCGGCAGCAGTGCCCTCCCCACCTCCTCCGGAGCCCACCACAGGGGCCGCTGGTCGCCGAGCTCCCGCCATTCCTTCGGGGGTTCCGCCCCGAACGGCAGGAAGGCGAGTACGGGGATGGTGAACTCGGCGAGCGAGGCCCCGCCGTGGTAGCCGGCCTTGAGAGCGGTGTAGCGGGAGTCGGCGTCCCACAGGGCCACGATGGATGCGCCGGGCTCGGGCCACACCACGCGCGGTCCGGTAAGGGTGATCTCCCGGTCGGCGAAGGGACCGTCGGCGGGCAGGCGGTGCCGGGCGGACGCGGGCTCGACGGCGGCGTCGACCTTCTTTCCGTGCCGGTCGACGACGTGGCCGTGGTCGCTGGTGAGGATGACGACCATGCCCTGGGCCGCCGCCACCCGCAGCAGTTCCCGCAGGCCAGGCACGTCGTCGACCCGCCAAGCCCCGTCTCCGAGCTTCTGTTCCTTGGCGAGGCGGTCGTCGATGGCGTTGAGGACGACGGCGACATGCGTCAGGCCGTCGGCGAGCGCCTCCGTGAGCGCCGGGCCGAAGGTGTCGCCCGCGGTCTCGCCGCGCAGGTCGTCCTTGTGGAACACGTTGGCCGGGGCGCCGCCCCACAGCTTCAGCGTGGGAAACAGCCGCTTCTCGTCGGCCTGGGTGCCCTTCATCAGCGTGCCCGCGAATAGTGAGGTGCGGGACACCGCCGTCACGGTGGGCAGGGCGGCGGCCATCGCCCGACGCTGCGGAGCGCCCTCGGGCAGCGGATCGAACTCGGCCCAGGAGCGGCGCAGTTCCTCGCCGAGTTCGTTCGCTATGGCCGCACTCATGCCGTCGAGCACGAGCAGCAGTACCCGCCGTTCCACTCCGCGCCGGACGACCGGTCCGACCACGCGGTCGAGGAAGGTCTCGACGGTGAGCATGCTGCCGGGCTGGGTGCCGGCCTGCGTCCAGGCGGCCAGAGAGCGCGCGAAGAACGCGTCGATCTGCCGCCGCCGGTCCCGGACGCGTGTGGCGAGGGTGTCGTAGGCGGCCTTGAGGACGGGGTCCGGGTCGCCGCCGGCTTCGATGTGCTCCAGAGCGAGGTCGACCCAGCCGGTCTCGGCGACGTGCCGCTGTATGGCGTCGGCGACCGTAGGGCTCTCGGCGGGCGTGTCGGTCAGCAGCCAGCGGGCTAGGCGCTGCCCCATGCGGGCGCGTTCGATGCGGGCGGACTCCTCCGGCTCGGCGGCGAGCCGGTGGTCCGCCAGGCGCCGGACGGCGTCCGCCACCACGGCCCTGTCACCGGCTCCGAGCGCCCGTCCGACGGCCGTGAACCGTGCCTCGAGTCCGCCGCGCAGGACGGGGCTCGCCGCGACGGCCTGTTCCGCCCCGAACTGGCGCGCCAGCGTCGCCGCCCGGTCGAGCACGGTGCCGGAGGTCCGGCGTGCCTCGCGGGCCTGGTCCGCGTCGCCGCCACCGGTACGGTGTCCGGATGCAAGCAGTGTCGTGACGTACTCTTCGGCGGCCCGGCCGAAGACGGTCACCAGGGCGTCGAGCTGTTCGCCGACCGCCGGGGGCTGGTCACCGAAGTAGCGTTCGGCGCGGCCCCGGGCCTGGTACGTCTCGGGGGCTGGCTCGGCGTGCTGCCACAGTGCCGCGCAGACGAGCCCGAAGGCGGCGGCGTCCGCGCCCCGCTCGGCGTCCACGAGGGCGAGCAGGGCGCGTCCGGCGAGGCCGGCCTGGTCCTCCTCGCCGAGGAAGGCGGTCAGCCCGGCGCGCTCCGGTCCTCGCAGCCCGAGGAGTCGCTCCGGAGCACCGGGGCGGGTCGACCAGTGCAGCAGGGTCTGGGCGTCGAGCCGGTCGTCACCGGGGCGCCGTGTGCCGCCCTCGGTGTCGTAGCGGCCGAGTCGCAGGCGGCGCTGGGTGAGCGCGGTGAGCGCGTACTGACGGGACAGCCAGCCGCCGGGTACGGGTGGCCAGCCGCCGGGCGGCGTGGCGTCGAGGAGGGCTTCGGCGGCCCAGTTGACGTCCTTGAGGCGCGGGTCGATCTGCCGTGCGCCGAACGCTTCGCGGACGACGTCCCAGCTGTCGACGGTGTCGATGCGCAGTTTGTGGACGCGCGCGAGGATCGCCGGGTCGAGTTCGTGCTGCTCGCGGTCGGTGAGGACGACCAGCACGGCGGGGCCGGGCCTGCGGCCCGCGAGGTGGTCGAGGACGAGTTCGTGGACGGCGAGCGGTGAGGGCGCCACCGCGACACCGGCCGTCCGTCCCTCCGCCCAGGCGGGTTCGGCGGGACCGTCCCACTGGGGCGCGGACCGCAGCAGCACGACCCGGCGCCTGCCCCCGCCGTCCCGTGTCAGGGAGGTGGTGAGGGAGGACTGCGAGGACAGGTATTGGGTGACGGTCGCGGTGTTCAGCCGCACGGCGCCCGGGGCGACGGTGGCGGTGTCCGTCATTCGACGACCTTCCAGGTGATCTCGATGGTCGCGTCGGGGTGGCGGGCGGCCAGTTCGGACAGCTCCGCCTGAAGGTCGGCGGCGGCCCGAGCCACGGTGGTGCGGCGGCCACCGGACGTGCGGGCGGTGCCGCTGCCGGAGGAGGCCGGCGTGCGGTTCTCCTGCGGGGCGTACGGGATGCGCGGGTCGCTGGTCGGCGTGTCCAGGGACAGGTCGCCCGCCGTGGGCTGAGGCTGCACGACCGGTGCGGGCGGCTGGGCCGCGGCCTGGGTTCGCTTGACCAGGGCGACGACCTCGCGCTGCGTACGGGCCAGGGCGTCACGCAGGTCCGCGGTGCGCTGGTCGTCTCGGGCGACGTTGCGCAGTGAGTCGAGCAGGGCCGCGCCCTCGGGGCCGAGTCCGGCGGCGAGTTCGAGGGTGCTCCAGGGCGCTGAGGCGACGGCCTCCGCGACGCTGCGGGCCTGCTTGATGGAGGTGCCGTACCGGTCGGCACTGGTCTCGCCCAGGTCGAAGGAGGCGAGGGCCTCCACGGTCTTCTTCGCCCCGGCCGCGCCCTTGCCGGCCTCGGCCGTGAGGGCGTCCAGCAGTTCCAGGGAGCGGCGGGCGAGCGGGAGCCGCCCGGTGTCGGCGGTCTGGTCGAGGCCGAGGAAGGCGGCGTGGCCCTCCAGCTGGTGCACCAAATCCGCCGTGTGGTCCCGGTGGGCGCGGGCGGCCTCGATGATCTGGCGGGCGAACTGGTTGACCATCCGGCCGCGCCGCAGGGCGGGAGCCTTCTGCCCGAAGATCGTCTCGAAGCGCTGCCGCGCCGTGTCCCAGTCGGACTCGGCGGGCAGTGGCTGGCTGCGCAGCGCGTCATGGTCCTTGATCGCGGACAGCTCGGGCGCGGGGTCGAGGACGGTGCCGACGCGCACCCACACCCGGTCGTCCATCTCGGCGAAGGCGGCCACGACGAGCCGGGCGAGGAAGTCGGGCAGGCCGCGGGGGTCGGGCTTGTCGGTCCAGTCGGTGAGCGTGATCAGGGACAGGTCCCCGGTGACGCCCTGGGAGCTGGCGAGCTGCCGGAAGTGGTCGGCCCAGTAGCGGGACAGCTCGAAGTACGCCTCCTTCTGCTGCCCGAGCCGCAGGGGCCCGGCGATCCGCTGCATGAGCCTGCGATCGGCGGCCGGGACCTCCACCCGTCCGTCGCGCGCCTCGGCGGCGGCGCGCACGTGGGCGAACACCTTCTTGGTGTCGGCGGGCTTCACGGCAGTGCCGGTGGCGTCGGGATCGAGGTCGGGGTGGGCCGGGTACTGGTGGGCGAGCAGCCTGCCCGCGACGTGCCGGATGCCGTCGTGCAGGCTCTGCCCGAAGGACAGGGTGAGGCCGTCGACGTCGGGCAGCGCGACGAGGTGGTCGTCGAAGTCGGGGACGACGTCGGCGGCCTGCTTCTGCGCGAGTCCGTACGCCTGCTTGAAGGCACCCCTGACCTGCTTGAGCAGTGCCTCGCGCTGGGTTTCGAGGAGTCCCTTGGCGCGGCTGCGGTTGTCGGCGTTGAGATGGCCGGCGTACTGAGTGTCGAAGCGGTGCTCGTCAGCGAGGGCCTTATCGATGACGACGAGGCGCCGGAAGTCGGCGAAGCGCTGCGCCGACAGATGGGCCGGCAGCCAGGCGACCACACGGGACCGCTCACCCTGCTGCCGCTCACGCAGCCGCCGGATGCGGTTGACGTCCTCGACCGGGCCCCACTCGCCCTCGTCGAAGGGGAGGTCTATGGCAATGCGCCAGCGGCCCTCTTCCTGCGGCATCAGGTCGTGGTCGGGCAGCTCGTCCTCGTCGGCGACGTTCCCGAAGACGATCTCGGCGGTGCGGGCGGTGCCACGCCAGGTGAAGCTGAGCTGGTCGCTCAACTGACCATGTTCGATGCTCAGTTCTTCGGACAGCAGGCGACGGGCGAGCGCGACCCGGTTGCCGGGGTTGTCGTTGACCTGGGCGTTGGCGATGACGGAGTCCACGTCGACCCCGGACAGCTCCAGCCGTACGCCGGGGTTGGCGTCGGTGCCGGTCTCCTTGATCTCGGGGAACCTGGCCGCCCACTCGGCGACCTTGTTCTTGATGATGCCGACCTCGGCGCCCGGGATGGGCGCGAGGACCGACCCGTAGTTGAGCGCGCCGAGCCGACGGATGGTCAGTTCGGACAGCGCGGGGACGCTGGGCGCGAGAGCGGACAGCAGCAGCGTGCACACCAGCCGGTTGTCACCGACGAACATCCGGCAGCCGCCCAGCCGCTTCGGGTCGGTGAGGGACTCGGGCCGGTTGCGGTACTGCTCGACGTCGTCCTCGGTGATGTCGTACGCGCTGAGCAGGTAGGGCCGCAGCTTGGTCTTGTAGAGCTTGTCGGCGGCCTCGAAGACGACCTTCAGGCTGTCGGTGAACGGCTTGTCGCCGCCCTCCGCGATCACCGGGTAGAGATCGCCGACAGGGACGAGCTGTCCGAGGCGGAGCTCGTCGCGGTGGTCGGCGAGGAGCTGGCCCATCAGCTTCAGACCAGTGCGAGAGCGCTGCAGTGCGGACGAGATGTGGACGAGGGTGTCCATGAATGCTGGCGAGAACGGGTACGTCAGCCGGAACGACTCCGCGTCCGCGCCGGTGGTGCCCTTCTCCGAGCCGAGGAGGGTGTCCCAGACCTGCGGGCCGACCCGCTTGGTCTGCTCGAAGGCCGCGTCGACCTGCTGGGCCGCCTCGTCGTTCCTGGGCTTGAGGAGGCGGGCGTGGGCGATCTGCGGGAGGTTGCGGTCCTCCAGGGTGATCTTGTCGAACCGGCCGGAGGCCAGGTTCAAGGTGTCCTGGATGGACGACTCGGCCGCACCCGACACCTCCTCGCCGACCAGCTCGCGTAGGTCGCGCTGGCGGGCGATGAACGACACGACGGGGATGGCGCGGCGGGCGTCGCCGCCCTCCACGAAGTTGGTGATCTTGCTGGCCTCGCGCGCCACGAACTTCTGGTCGTGGATGAGGGTGGCCAACCACAGGATCAGCTCGTCCATGAACAGGATCAGCCCGTCGTAGCCGAGCGACTTGGCGTGCTCGGCGATGACGGACAGACCGGCGTCCAGCGAGATGAAGCCGTGTTCGTCCTCGGCGGCGTTCCTGGTGAAGCCGGGGAGGAGGGTGGTGCCGGCGTCGTTGACGAGCTTGGCCCGCAGCTCGGCCGGTGTGGAGGGGTTGGTGAGGTTGAGCGCGGTGCCCGCCTCGTGGTCCTCCTCGGCGGCGAGCGCGGTGTCCAGGAGCTGCGGGGTCCAGGCGAAGCCCTCGCCCCACTCGTCCTCGTCATCGTCGTCCACCCCGGTGCCGAGCCCCCGGATGACGGCCTCGTCGCCCATGTTGGCGCGCATGGCGCGGATGTCCTCGAACAGGGAGTCCGTCCGGTACACCTGCGGGGTCGGCGCGTCCGGGTGCAGCTTCTTGACGTGGTGCACGTACCCGCCGAGGACGCGCTGCTCCAGGGCCTTCGCACCGAGCATGTGGTACGGCACCAGCAGGAACCTCTTGCCGTCCGTGCTCAGCCACTCGTGCTTGGTCAGGACCGGGTCGAACTCGGTCCGGGAGCGGGCGGCCGGGTTGCCGCTGAGCAGTGCGTACAGCACGGCCATGAAGTGCGACTTACCGGAACCGAACGAACCGTGCAGGTACGCCGCCTTGGAGCGGTGCCCGTCCAGCGCGGACTTGATGAGGGCCAGCGCCTCGTCGAAGTTCTCCAGCAGCCGCTCGGTGACGACGTAGTCCTTGAGCGCGTGCTGGGCGCCCTCGGGTGTCGTCGCCTCGGCGAGGGACAGCACGAAGTCCGAGGTGGAGATGGACTCCTTGATGTTGATGACATCGCGGAGGAGGGGCGGCTGCTGGGCCATTACCGGTCACGCTCTCCATCTGGCGGCCTCCGCCGCCGCTTGTGCTCGATCGTGTGGGATGTCTGTCGCTGGCTGGCTGCCCGATCAGGCTCTCGGTATGGTCGACGGTATGGCAACCAAGAAGTACACCGTGACGCTTCCCGAGGAGCTCGCCGAGGCCATCCGGGCCGAGGTCGGCCCCGGCGGCTTCAGCCGTTATGTCACGCAGGCCATAGAGCGTCGGCGGGAGCAGGAGCGGCTGCACGAGGCCGTGCAGTGGTGGGAGTCCGAGTACGGGGAGATCACCGAGGCGGAACTGGCCGAGGTCGAGGCCGAGCATCGCGACCTGGAGCGGCAGCACGCCGAGCGGACCAGCGCCCGCGAGGTAAGTGAGCAGCCGCACGAGCAGAACCGAGATGCCGCGTGACCGGAAACCGGGTGTACGTACTCGACAGCGAAGGACTTTCGCGGTGGGTGCGCGGTGAGCGTCGCATGGGCGCCTACCTGAGGCACGCCGACGATGTCGGCATCCCGGTCGTCACCACCTCGATGACCCTCATCGAGGCTTACGACCCCACGCGCTCCCACCCCAAGTGGCACTGGGCTCTCTCCAAGATCCGTGTCGATCCGGTGACGGAGGGGATCGCCAAAGAGGCCACCGCCCTCCTCAAGGAGACGGGTCTGCACAGCCACAAGTACGCCATCGACGCGGCCCTCGCCGCCGTCGCCCTGCGGCAGCCCGGCCCGGTCACCATGTTCACGTCGGACGAGGACGACATGCGCAAGCTGTGCGCAGACCGCGTGGTCGTCGTGAAGCTCTGAGCCGAACACGGCCCGTCCCCCTTCGCGCTTCGCTTCCTTCGCTGTGCCCGCGCTCCCCTTGATGCCCGGTGGGGCAAACCGACTCGCCCACGTGGTGCGATACCACCCCCGGTTCCAGGTCGGCCGCCGGTCCAGATCGTAGGGGAGAATCCGGAAATACGGGTAGGCGGCGATACACGCGACGTGCCAATACTACGAACGTCCGCACGCTGAGCATCATGCGGGAAGAGACCGCGCGATCCGGATCGCACTGACCGCGCGGAGCGCCGCTTCGGCTTCTGCGTGCCTGCCTATCCGGAACAGTGCCCCCGCCTGGCCCTGGAGCGGGCGGCGAGGACCGTGCGGCGGTCAGCGCCGAGGAGTCGCTGGGCGAGGTCCGGCACCGCCGACGAGCAGGCAGGCAGGCATCCATCTGACGCCCTCGAGCAAGACGTACAGCGTGCCGACTGTGCGGGCGCCAGTGACGCATCCCTGCGGCAAAGACTTTGGCGTTGCAGCTCGCAGTGCGTCGATGCGATGATCGCGCGCATGTCTGATCACGGGGGAGGCGGTGGAACGGCGGAGGGAACGCGCCGGTCCAGGATCTACGACTACCTGGAGCCGACCGCCCCGGCGAAGCCGGCCCAAGCCACTCCCCCGCCCCCTCGTGAACGCGTTCCGGATGCCTCTCCTGAGCAGCCTGCCACGGACCAGGCCGCCATCCACCAGCGTCGTCGGCGGCGCGGAGCCGCCGCTCTGCTCGGTGAGTTCCGGCGTACGGCGGTCCTGGTGCCCCTGTCGGCGGACGGCGACCCGCTCATCGGAGAATTCGGCGGTATCCGCTGGATCTACGCCTTCTCGGACGAGCCCTCCCTGGCCCGGTTCGCCATCGCAAGGGGCGAAGGAGCGCGGGAGTGGCCGTACGACCGTGTCCTGGGCGCCCGGCTGCTGGATGTGGCGATCCCGGCGATGCCAGTGCCGTACGGGGTGGCGCTGGACGTCGGCACCGAGGGTCAGGGCGCACTGTTCCCGCCGGTCGTGGGGATCGTGCCGGACGCGGCGGCGCTGGACGCGGACGTGGAAGCAGGCACGAACGACACAAACGGGCTTGCCCCGAACGGGGAGGAGTTGACTCGATGAGCGACGGCGGAGGGGGCGCCGGAGGCGAGGGCAAGGACCTTCAGGTGGAGGGCCTCGCCCTGATCACTGAGGGGATCAACCTGGCCATGTCAGAGCTTCGTGAACTCGGCATGGCCGGCGAGGCGAGCGTGGGCCGGGGCTTCGCCGACCTGGCGCTGTCCGGACTGGAGTTGGGGCACGGCGGACTGACGTCGGCGCTCGACACGTTCTGTGAGCGCTGGGAGTGGGGGGTTCGCACGCTGATCCTGGAGGGCAGCGCCTTCGCGGACGCGGTGGGTCTGACGGCAGGGACGTTCTACGAGACCGACCAGTACATCGGCGGCACCTTCAAGATCGCGGTGAACTCCGTCATGGGCAACCCTCACCTCAGCGAGGACCAGGTCAGCCGGATGTCCTGGGGCGAGATCGGCGACAACCACATGTTCGCCACCTCCGACTGGAGCGCGGAGTCCTGGGAGCGCGCGCAGAAGAACACCGACCAGGCATGGAACGACACCCAGCGTGATGTCATGACGTCGCCCCTCCTCGAGAACGGGCCCCTCGACCCGCAGAAGGCGATGGGCATGACCGACCAGGAGTACGAGGCGTCGCTCGACCAGCTGTACGGCCCCTCCCGCGAAGAACGCGAGCAGGCGGCCCAGGCCGAGGGACAGCAGCGGAGCGGGGACGGCAGCTGATGGGCGGCTGGATCCCGGACGGTGTGGAGGACAAGCTCAAGGGTGCCGCCAACACCGTCGTCGGCAAGGCCGAAGCGGTCTACGACGACGGTAAGGAGGTCGTCGGCAAGGCCATCGACGAGGGCACCGACTACGCCGGCAAGCGCCTGGACGAGATGGGTCTCCACCAGGCGGCGGACAAGGTGGAGGACTGGGGCGACAGCACCGCTTCCGCCCTGGGCGCCACCCCCGGCGAACAGCAGCTAGGGGAGACCGAGCAGGCCAACGAACTGATCCACGGCAATGTCGGCCGCATCCAGGAGAGCGCCAAGCACCTCAAGGACTTCCACACGGCCTTCGACAAGGTCGGCGACGGCATGCGCAAGCTGGACTCCTCCCACTGGAAGGGCCAGGCCGCCGACACCTTCCGCGAGAAGTTCGCCATGCACCCCAAGAAGTGGCTGCACGCGGCGGACGCCTGCGACAAGGCCGCAAAGGCGCTCGACTCGTACGCGGACACGGTCAAGTGGGCCCAGGGCAAGGCCCAGGACGCCATCGACGCCTACAAGGCGGGCATGGAAGCGTCCAAGGCCGCCGTGGAGGCGTACAACAACAAGGTCGACGCGTACAACGCGAAGGTGAAGGCGGGTGAGGACCCCGGCCCCAAGCCGGCCGAGTTCAGCGACCCGGGCAAGGCGGACATCGCCCGCGCCCACGAACTCCTCAAGGAAGCCCGCCGCCAGCGCAACGAGGCCGCCCGCACCGCCACCACCTCGGTCAAGGCAGCCCTGGAGCACGCACCCGCCGAACTGCCGCCCGCCCTCAAGCTCGCCGCCAACTTCGTCGACCAGGGTGCGTCATCGGCCGTGGAACTCACCCATGTCGTCGGAGGCGTCGTCAAGGGCGGCGCGGGCATCATCAACTTCGGCCGCGGCATGAACGCGCTCGACCCGTACAACCTCGCCCACCCCGCCGAGTACTACCAGAACGTCAACATGACCCTCGCGGGGCTCACGTCGACGGTCGCCCACCCCGACCGGGCCCTCAAGGACGCCTGGCAGTCCGCCAAGAAGGACCCGTCTGAATACGGGGGCCGCGTCGCCCTCGACCTCCTCGGAACCAAGGGGGCGGGAGCAGCGCGTGGAGTGGCGACGGGCGGCATCAGAGGCACACTCAGACACACCGTCGAGGACGTGCTCGAGTCGGGCAGGAAACCGGACGTGCCGGCGCGAGAGAGGGTCAGCGACGCTCCCGGCCGGGACTCGCGTCAGCCCGACGCGGTGGAGTCGAAGGGCTCCGACCCGATCGACTTCGCCACCGGCCGGATGTACCTCCCCCAGACAGACGTGAGCCTGCCCGGCTCCCTTCCTCTGGTGTTCAGACGCCGCGTCGAGTCGGGCTACCACCTGGGCAAGTGGTTCGGCCCGTCCTGGTCGTCCACCGTCGACCAGCGCCTGGAGATCGACTCCGAGGGCGTCATCTTCCTCACCGAGGACGGCCTGCTCCTCGCCTATCCCCACCCCGCGCCCGGCGCCCCGACCCTCCCGAGCCACGGCCCCCGCTGGCCCCTGGCCCGCGAGGACAGCGGCTACACGGTCACCGACCCCGGTACGCGCCGCACCTGGCACTTCACCGACCGCCGGGACGATCTCGCCGTCCTCGAACAGATCGACGACCGCAACGGCAACTGGCTCACCTTCGAGTACGACACCGAAGGCACCCCGCTCGGCATCGTCTCCAGCGCCGGATACGACGTCCGCATCACCACGGAGGCCAGCCGGGTCACCGCCCTCCACCTGGCCACGACCGGTCAGGAACTGAAGCGCTACGGCTACACGGACGGCAACCTCACCGAGGTCGTCAACTCCTCCGGCCTCCCCCTCCGCTTCACCTACGACGAGGCCGGCCGCGTCACCTCCTGGACGGACACCAACGACCGGGCCTACTCGTACGAGTACGACGACCAGGACCGCTGTGTCGCCGAGGGCGGCACGGACGGCCACATGACCCTGCGCGTCTCGTACGACGACACGGACCCCGACACGGGCCTGCGCGTCACGACCACCACGACCGGCGAGGGCCACACCCGCCGCTTCCTCATCAACGAGGCGTGGCAGGTGGTCGCCGACATCGGCCCCTTGGGCGCGGTCACCCGCTATGAACGGGACCGCTACAACCGCCTGCTGTCCCTGATGGACCCCCTGGGCCACACGACCACGTTCCGCTACGACGAGTCCGGCAACCCCACGGTCGTCACACGCCCGGACGGCCGCGAGGCGACAGCGGAGTACAACGACCTCGGCCTGCCGACACGGGTGGTGAACCCGGACGGCACGGTGATCCGCCAGACGTACGACGAACGCGGCAACCGCACATCGGTGACCGCCCCCACCGGCCTCACCACCCACTTCACCTACGACGACGCGGGTCGGCCGACCGCCGTCACCGACCCCCTCGGCCACACGACGACGGTCCGCTGTGACCCCGCCGGTCTCCCGTTGGAGATCACCGACCCCCTCGGCGCGGCCACCCGCTACGAACGTGACCCCTTCGGCAGACCCGTCACCATTACGGACCCGACGGGTGCGGTGACCCGGCTGGAGTGGACGGTGGAAGGCCGCCTCGCCCGCCGCACGGCCGCCGACGGCACCACGGAGTCGTGGACGTACGACGGTGAGGGCAACTGCACCACCCACACCGACCCGATGGGCGGCGTCTCCCGCTTCGAGTACACCCACTTCGACCTGCTGACGGCCCGCACGGGCCCGGACGGCGTACGCCACGAGTTCGCGTACGACCTGGAGCTGCGGCTGACGAAGGTCACCAACCCGCAGGGTCTGACCTGGAGTTACGAGTACGACCCGGCGGGCTCGCTGATCGCCGAGACGGACTTCGACGACCGCACCCTCACCTACGAACACGACGCGGCGGGCCGCCTGACGTCCCGCACGAACGCCCTCGGCCAGGTGGTGTCGTTCGAACGCAACGCCCTGGGCCGGCTGCTCCGCAAGAACGCGGGGGGTGACGTCACGACCTACGCGTACGACATGACGGACCAACTCGCCCAGGCGACGGGCCCGGACGGTACGACGCTGACGATCCTGCGCGACCGCTTCGGCCGGGTGCGCTCGGAGACGGTCGACGGCCGCGAACTGACGTACACGTATGACGATCTGGGCCGTCGAACAGGCCGCACGACGCCGACCGGCGTGACGACGACCTGGACGTACGACGCGGCGGGCCGCCGCACGAGGATGACAGCCGCGGGCCACACCATCGACTTCACCTACGACGAGGCCGGCCGCGAACTGACCCGCCGGATCGGCGAGACGGTCACCCTGGCGCACACATTCGACCCCGTGGGCCGCCTGACCACCCAGTCGGTCACGGACGCATCCGGCCGCCCGATCCAACACCGCGGGTACACCTACCGCGCCGACGGCAACCTCACCGGCATCGACGACCGACTCTCCGGTACCCGCCGCTTCGACCTCGACGCGGCAGGCCGAGTGACGGCCGTCCACGCGGCCAACTGGACCGAGACATACGCCTACGACGAGGCGGGCAACCAGACCTCGGCGTCCTGGCCGTCGGACCACCCCGGTCAGGAGGCCACCGGCCTCCGCGCCTACACAGGCACCCGCATCACCCGCGCGGGAGGCGTCCGCTACGAACACGACGCGTTGGGCCGCATCACCCTGCGCCAGAAGACCCGCCTGTCCCGCAAACCGGACACCTGGCGGTACGAGTGGGATGCCGAGGACCGCCTGACGTCCGTGACGACCCCGGACGGCACGCGCTGGCGGTACACGTATGACCCGCTGGGCCGCCGTACGGGGAAACTCCGCTTGGCGGACGACGGCGAAACGGTGGTCGAGCACGTCGGCTTCACCTGGGACGGCACCACACTCTGCGAGCAGACCACCACATCCCCGACCCTCCCCAACCCGGTCACCCTCACCTGGGACCACCAGGGCCTGCGCCCCATCACCCAGACCGAACGAATAACGGCGGCAGACGCTCCCCAAGAGGAAATCGACTCCCGCTTCTTCGCCATCGTCACGGACCTGGTGGGCACGCCAAGCGAACTCGTCGACGAGGAAGGCGAGATCGCGTGGCGGACCCGTAGCACGCTGTGGGGCACAACGGCTTGGGCGGCCGACAGCACCGCCTACACGCCCCTTCGGTTCCCCGGCCAGTACTACGACCCAGAAACGGGCCTTCACTACAACTACTTCCGCCACTACGACCCCGAAACCGCCCGCTACCTGACCCCGGACCCCCTCGGTCTCTCCCCTGCGCCCAACCCCGCCACCTATATCCCCAACCCGCACACCTGGACCGATCATCTCGGGCTTGCGCCAGACTATGACCTCACAGATCTGGGCGATGATTGGTACCGATCACCTGCAGGCTTGGACTACGGACCAGGGTCCGCGGAGGGACATCGCATCCTTCATGTCATGGAACACGCTCGCGAGAATCCCTCAAAACCCATGCATGGAGTGTTCGATACCGGGTCCAAGGGCATCCTGGAAACCGTTGATGAAGCCTGGGGAAGGCGAGACTTGGCCGTATCGGTGAACCAACAAGGAGCACGCTCAACATACATCATCCCGATGGAGCGACAAGTGGGCTTCAATGCGGGGGAAGAATACATATCCATTACAGTCGAACACGGAAATGAAGTAATCACCGCCTTCCCGAGGAGTTGGCCCAGATGAGAAAGATTCCTTGCCCTCACTGCAGACAGGACTGGATCAGAAAATACAGAACAAAAGACCTGAAATTCATCTTCTTCATGTGCCCGGAATGCGAGTCGCTTTGGCTGCACGAGGAAGATCTAGAGGAGGAAACCGAACTTTACCTGAGCGAGTACTTGCCCCAGTACGATGCATCATCCGTCTGGGGCAATATCGAGGACATCAGTTGAACGATAAATCTTCGTCCGGGAGATCATTTCCTTGGCCGCGCCCCAGGCGTCCGGTGCTCCAGCAGGTTCTCGCTGTTCGCGGTGATCAGCAGGGCAGGATGTGACGAACGAGCCCTCACGCCCACAGATCACCGCCCCCGGCGGCGATGACGAGAAGCACCCGCGATATCAGCCACCCGTCGGCAGTCAGGGGTGCCCTTGCGGCATCAAGGCTGAGGTTCCTCCAGCTTGCCGGAGGTAGCCTCTGCGCCGGACTGTTCCGCACGTGGAGTGGCGAAAGGTACCTTCTCTTCCACGACTTCCCCGTCCACGACTTCCCCATCCATCACTCGGGGCGAGGGTTCCGCCAGTGGCAGGCCGGCGAGGTGCTTCTTGAGCCTCTTGGCCATCGGCAGGTAGGTCGCAAGGGTGAGCCCGCCGGAGACAACAGCCCCAACGACGGGGATGGCCTTCGAAACGCTCTTCGCGAAGGAATCCTTTGTCATTTTGACGCCGAGGAAGCCTGCGACTTTTTTGACGATGGGATAGATGAGCCCCTTGGTGAGAGCCTTCTGGGGCAACTTCTTGGCAGCCTGCTCCGACATCATCGCCGCGACCTTCCCCACAGCGGTGTTCGCCGACTGGGTGCCGAACATCACGCCGAAGAACAGCGTGAGCACTCCCATGGTCGCGTCGTCGACGTCATCGCCGTCGTCGGAGAACAGATCGGGCCAGCTGTAGAGGTACGCGAGCTTCTGCGCGATACGCAGCATGTGGCCGAAGTACTGGGCCAGGTCGGCGGGCACGGTGGCGGGAAGAGCGAGGACGCCGGGTATCCCGGCAGCCGCGGAGAGAGCGCTCACCTTGGCGGTTTCCAAGCGGATGGAGTCGTTGGCCACTTTGTCGAGAACCTCGACGTCGATGCCCGCCGCAGCGGGAGACTCTTCTACCGCTCTTCGGATGTCGTCCTCGGAGCAGTGGCGAGCCAGCGCACTGCGGAGGTACGCCTCCCTGTTGATACGCACACCCGGAAGCTTCGCTGCCGCCAGCAGCACCGCGGAGAAGCGCGACTCGGGGTTCTCGACCTCTTTACCCTGCTTCATGGCAAGAACTTACCGTAGCTCCGGGCCCCAAGGACCGGACTCTGCAGGCTCCGTTGAGGTCTCGCTGTGTGAGTGACGGTGATGTGTGGCCAGCCCCCCCCTCGCGATGTCGATCGTCATCCGGGAAACCGGCCTCCGCCGGGAACCGGCCGCCTCTGGCCGGACGTCTCATGACGTTGGTTCCACCGCAGAACCGAACCAAAGCGATCCGCTGTCTCAGCGGAGACGACGCGCTGTAGTCCGTACGGCGTTGCTGCAGGCATTCTGGTTCCCAAGGGGGGTGCGGGGGGATGCCAGGACCGTTGCGTTACGCCGATGCCGTACGACTGCTCGGGGGGAACGGGCCGGTCCTCGACGCACTGGACCGTGTGGTGGGCGGCGCCCTCACTACCGCTGTCGGGCCGGCGCCCGAACTGGTCCTCTCGCTTCTCAGGGCCGATGCCCAACTGGCTCAACTCAGCCGCTCATTGGTGTCGAGCACTGCCGAACGGATCCAGGGCCTGGGTCGGTTCGAGCGTACTGAGCGCCTGGCCGCCGCCCACGCGGTCATCGTCGTGGCCGCCTACAGTGAAGCGATGGCCCAGGTGCGGCTGCCCTTCGATGTCCGGGAACTCGCCGTCTCCCGGACCGACTCTGTGCGGTTGGCCACCGGTAACGTCCCCGAGTCTCGCCGCCTCGCCGCCGTTGCTGACCACCTTCTGCGCTCGCACTTGCCGCTGCCCTCGCCGCACGAGCCGTATGAGACGACCCTGACCGCGCTGCGTGGCTTCTATGCCGCCATGTCCGGGCATATGGAGGACTACGTCTCCGGCCTGGCGGTCTGGGACCGGCTCTCACCATCAGCGCGTGAGGAAGTACGCGCGATCCTCTGCGATCGCATCCCGGATACCGCACTGACCTGCTACGAGGAGTTGTTCCGTCAACTGGCCGCAGATTTCCCGGATGTGGGTGTCTGGGCCGACCGGGTCGACCACCGGGCGACCCGGGTCGCGGTCCGCCACTTGGAGGAGGCCGTCACGCGGCTCTTGGACAGGGCTCTTCCGGCAGGCCGTCTGACTGTCCTGCGCCGCGCCGGAGCCCTGCCGCTCGACGCACCGATCCTGGGAGCGGAGGAGACCGCCGAGGGCATGACGATCCCGACCCTGCGTGAGGCGTACGTGAGCGCGGACTTCCGGGTGGCAGGGTTCAGCTCGGCGGAGCGGCTGACCAGTGAGGCATGGTGGCGGCGGCATGAGGTGCGCGGTGGCCTGGACTCGTTTCTGGAGGGCTTCCTGACGGCGCCCAAGGCGACTGAGGTACCGATCCTGCTGCTCGGTCTACCCGGGTCCGGCAAGTCTCTTCTGACCAAGGTGCTCGCGGCCCGGCTGCCCGCCGAGGACTTCCTCGTGGTGCGGGTCCCGCTGCGGGACGTGCCCGCCGACACGGGCGTACAGGACCAGATCGAGGCCGCGATCCGACAGGCCACCGGCGAGCGGACCATGGACTGGGCGGACGTCGTTCGCGCGGCCGGACCCGCTCTGCCGGTCGTCCTCCTCGACGGCTTCGACGAGCTGCTCCAAGCGACCGGGCTGCACCAGTCCGACTACCTGGAACGGGTAGCGAACTTCCAACAGCGCGAGGCCGCGCTCGGCCGGCCGCTCGCCGTCGTCGTCACCAGCCGCACCGTCGTCGCGGACCGGGCCCGGCTGACGCCCGGCGGGATCGCGGTCCGGCTCGAACCCTTCAGCGCCACGCAGACTGGAAAGTGGCTGGAGCTGTGGAACCGCAAGAACGCCGCCTACTTCAGCCGCAACGGCCTGCGCCCGCTCACGCCTGAACAGGCCCTGGCCCAGCCCGACCTCGCGAGCCAACCTCTCCTGCTGCTGATGCTGGCGCTGTACGACGCCCAGGACAACGCCTACCAGCGGGAGTCGGGCACGCTGGCCGGCTTCGAGCTGTACGAACGGCTGCTCGCCCAGTTCGCGCGCCGGGAGCTGCTCAAGCACGATGCGCGGCTGACGGACGAGGATCTGGCTCAGGAGATCGAGTACGAACTGCTGCGGCTCTCCGTGGCCGCCTTCGGAATGTTCAACCGGGGCCGACAGTGGATCACCGAAGACGAGCTTGAGGTGGACCTGGAGGCGCTGCTGCCGCAGCAGGCACCCTCGGCCGCGGGACTGCGGGCCGCGCTGACCGGGGCGCAGACGACCATCGGCCGGTTCTTCTTCATCCACCGCGCGGAGGCATTCCGCGACGACACGCGGCTGCACTCGTATGAGTTCCTGCACGCGACCTTCGGCGAGTTCCTGGTCGCCCGACTCGTCGGGCACGAACTCCAGGACCTGATGACGGCCGAGCAAGCAGAGGCCCGGCGAGCCCGGCGCTCCCGCACCGACGACTCGTTCCTGTACGCACTGCTGTCGTTCGCCGCCTGCGCGGGACGGGGGCCGGTGGTGACATTCCTCGTGGAGACACTGCGGCCGCTGCAGGACCGCGAGGAACTGCGTCAACTGCTGCTGCGGCTGTTCCATGAGTCCCTGGACGACCGGCCCGTCTCCGCCTACGCCTCCTACCTGCCGCGCCGACGCCCTGCCCCGGCCTCCCCAACCTACTATCGCGCCAACCTGCTGCTGCTTCTGCTTGTGGTGGCGGAGGAGACATCGGGGCGGGAACTGTTCCCCGAGGCGCGAAACCCGGTCGGCGCCTGGCGGGACACGATGCTGCTGCTGGAGTCGCAGTTACATGAAGACGAGTGGCGAGCCTTGGCGGACCGGCTGCGGCTGGAACGGACGTGGGAGGGGGAACGGTGCCACATCACAGTCCGACTGGTAGAGGCTCTGGATCCCGGCCTGCGGGTATGGCCCCCGGTACCCAGAACGGACGACGCCCGTGCGGTAGACCCGCGCTGGATCTACGGCCACGGGCCCAATAGCGAGATGCGGCGCTACACCGGCTGGCTGTACACGAGCCCGAACGAAGTGACGCAGGATGCGCACCTGCGGTGCGACATCGGAACCGACGCGCTGCTGCACATGGCCCAGGCGCTGGACGAACTCGGCCTCGGCCTGGCGCTCACCAGCTACGTTGCCCTGTCCGACGGAGAGGCAGTCTCCGGGGCACGGCTCCTTTTCCGGCTGTGGTGCACGGCTGGCAACTTCTCGCCCGTGCACCGGGAAGCAGTACACGCGGCGCTGTACAACTTCGACCCTGACGCGACCGCCTTCACCAAACGCTTTCTGGCCGTGGTGCTACGCCAGTGGGAGCTGGCTGGACAGCCCGTGTCGCAGGACTGGGTCAACCGGGCGCACAGCCTGATAGACGCACACGCAGCCGGCGAAGCGTACGCCCATCTGCTAGACGAACTGCCGCACCCACCTACCTGAACGCGACACCAACCTCATGAGATAGCACGCCTAGGCTCAATCCCGCCGCAGGACGGCGGGATTGAGAATCCGGCTCGGCTGAGACACACGGAGGGCCTTCGGCAAGGTACTCCTACGCCGAAGGCCCTGCCGCTGTCAGAGTGCTGCGAAATCGACGAACGCGGTCCACGCCGTGGGGTCTACGGCCAGGGCGGCGCGGGTTGTGTCCTTTGAGTCGCGGATGTGGACCGTGGCGAAGCTGGCGGCTACTTCGACACACTGACCGCCCTCAGCACCGCTGTAGCTGCTCTTGCCCCAGACAAGCGCAGGCGCGGGACCGCGCCTTGTTTCAGCGTTCATCTCTCTCCCAACAGCTTCTCGATGAAGGCCAGGGACTCACTCGGGGTGAGGGCCTGCGCTCGGATAATCCCATAGCGTGCGGACAGCGCATGGACCGCATCTCGCTCGGTGACCAGCGTGCTCCGACCTTGAGCCTCCATGTAGCCGACCTGCTGGCCCTGCCTTGGCATCAGCAAGGTGAACGCACCATCCACACCAGCGTGGTCCTCACGGTCGAGCGGCATGACCTGAAGCTCGACGTTTCGCTTCTGGCCGAGCAAGAGGAGCTGCTCAAGCTGTCCGCGCCATACCTGGTCACCTCCGAGCGGCCGCCGCACAACCGCCTCTTCCATGACAAAGCTCAGCAACGGAGCGGGCCACCTGTCGAAGATCGCCTGTCGTACGAGCCGCGCAGCAACGCGCTGCTCGATGGTCGCCTCGTCCAACAGTGGACGCCGCATCCCCAGCAGGGCCCGCGTGTACTCCTCTGTCTGCAACAGGCCGTTGACCACGTGGGTCTCGTACACATAGAGCTCGACTGCCTCGGCCTCCAACTTGGCGGCGTCCCGGAAGAACGCCGGATACTGAGCCCGAGCCACCTCCTCCTTGCTGGCGCTCAACACCCCACCCGCGCCCAGCACTTCGTCGGCCTGGTCGATGAACTTCGGCGGCGGGATACGTCTCGCCTGCTCGAACGACGCGATCGTCGAGGCCGAGTACCCGGTCAGCGACCCGAGCCCCGCGCGGTCCATCCCCGCCCGTTCCCGGAACAGCTTCAACTGCCGCCCGAACACGCACAGCATGCCCGTTCCGACCTCGTACTCCGGCTGTTGAACCTCGTCGTCCACGCCGCAGCTCCTCTCGTACCACCGCCCGGTCGGGGCCCGGGAACCGGTCACGCCCACCACCACGTACAAGCGCACCGCCCCCGTGTACAGCCCGTACTCGTCAGCGCATCGCTCCTGGTCAAAGCTACGCAGAGTCCGCGACCGTTTACCCCATGAAGTCAGCAACTCCCCCGAACGGGCATATGCCACAGCGCCTCGCACCCGAACGCGAGTTCACCATGCGCTTCACCTCAACACCGCGCGGCGCCCGCCTCGCCCGCCGACTCGTCTCACACCGCCTGGACGACTGGGGCCACCCCTACACCAGCCACGTCAACGAAACGCTCACCCTCATCACAGCGGAACTCGCCGCCAACGCCGTACGCCACGGGCATGTCCCCGGCCGGGACTTCCACCTTCACCTCGTCCTAAGCGAGGGCATCGTCCGGGTCGAGGTGACCGACACCCGCGCCGAGAAGCAGCCTCCGTCCAGTCCTCCGGTGACCGACTCTCTGTCCGAGTCCGGCCGGGGACTGCTCCTCGTCGCCGCCCTTTCGGACGACTGGGGCGTCACCCCTCGCCATGCCGCCCCGGGCAAAACCGTGTGGGCGGAGCTGCGCATGCAGCAAGGGGGCCGCCCGCGCACGCCCCGGGTGGCCCCCAAACCGACCGACGTCGAACTACTCCTGACTACGGCTTCGCTGCTGCGCGACGACCTCGGGTCGCGGCCGGAGGACGCCAGGCACGGAGGTCGTCGTCGGTGAGTCCATGCTCGCCCTGCTTCTGCTGGCGGTAACCGGCGAAGAAGTCCGCCGGGGAGCCGCTGTAGAGGATGTCGAACTCGTTGTGCCACTGGGACAGCCACGGCTGGAGTTCCAGCACGCCGGCGAGGAACGGGGTGATCTCCTCGGTGGACAGCGCGGTGTTGGTGAAGTACGTGGCGAGGGCCTGCGCCTGCTCGCGGTGGTCCCAGCCGGCCCACCCGTACAGCTCGGGGGTGGCGGCGTTGGTCTGCCCGTAGGAGATGAACCGCTCCTTGGGCACGTCGAGCTTGCCGCGCGCCCTCCAGTAGGACGGGCGGAGGAAGTCTGCCGAGGTGTACTTCGGCGGCACGGGGATGGAGTCCCGGATCTTCCGCTTGGCGGGCTCGTCGGGCGCGGCGTCCTCCTTGCGCTGGAGGTCCCACACCTCTTCCCAGTCGGCGCGCTTCTTCAGCCCGGAGGGCTTGTAGCGCAGTGCGGAGAGGAACGGCACGTGCTCATCGGTGATCAGTTCGGAGACGACCTTCGCGAGTTCCTTGCGGGGCGCGTAGAGCTTGGCGACGGAAACGAAGTCCTCGTCGCGGGAAAGGGCGTCGGTGAGACGGGCCAGGGTGAGGATGGTGGGCTGACCGTTCTCGTCGAACCAGTGGTCGCGGTTCTCCATCCGGTCAAGCAGCCAGGAGCGCAGGGCCTTCTCCTGGAGTGCGTCCCAACCCTCGGTTGCCCAGCGGCGCTTGTACTCGGGCCTCTCGACCATGCCGATGGCACGGTTCGACTCGATGGCGTCGATGCGTCGCTGGACGACCTCTCGGTAGGGGGCGGGCCAGTAGGCGGGGATCTCCGTGATGGGGGTGGAGTTGTGCCGCTTGAACCACTCGTCGCTGGCCTCGCCTGCGGCCACACGACGAGCAAGGACGATTTCGAAGGCGCGCTCTCCGAGGGCTAGTTCAGGCACGGAGTACTCGGGCGCGCGCAAGTCTTCGGCATGAAGGTCATAGAGGCTGTAGACCTGCCAATCCAACTCTTCCTGCAAGGCGATCATCCGGGCGCGGAAGGACACCCAACGGGTCTTGGCCTCGCGGAGGACGGAAGCAGTGGGGAGGGCTGCCTCAGCAAAGGCCGAGGGAGACGTAGCAAATAGCTGCTGTGCGAGAGCGTCGAGGGCGGTGGCAAGCTCGGTCGGGTAGTTGGCCGGGAGCGGGAACTCCTGCAGTTTGGTGCCGGTGAACTCATAACGGTCAGACCAAGGATGCACACTGACCCGCGCACCCTCATCACCAACGGGATCGCCTCCCTTGGGATAGCTCACCTGACGGAGCCAGAACCCGGCCGTTGAGCTATTGAGGAGGCCAAGCAACCTCAAGTGACCCTCCTCAGTCACCCCTTCTCGCAACTTGATCACTGGAGCGGACTGCTTGAATACCTTGCCACCCCGGTCCAGCACGAAATGGTTATGCGTCGCAACAAACGCGAATGTGATCAGGAGGGAGGCATTGAGGCGATCCTCTTTATAGAATGCATAGTCAGACCAGGGGATACCACGTTCTTCCTTTGTCTTGGCAAAGTAGAGAGTGTTCCGCAGAACACTTCGCCCTGACCAGAGTTCATTCAGCTCGAACCGCTTCCGCTCGTCGATTCCGGCTCCGATTGGGTAGATGGCATCCGCGCCCGGAAAGCTATCCCAGTCTCGGATCTGGTCACCTTCCAGGAAAGGCCTCATGGGAACCTGACGATCGGCCAGCCAGATAGCAGTCGGCCGGGGATAAGCAAACAAATCATCGTCTCCGGTGATGGCAGAGAATCCGCTTGACTCCGTCAGCGCGGACAACCTCGTCACCGCAGCAGCTTCCAATTGCTCAACCATCTCCTGGCCGCCATCAGCCAGAACCCACGGCTGCTTGCCGAAGTACTTCTCCCGCGATAGGTCATCCACGGAAACCCACTGGCTAACCGAGCCTGGCTTGTCGATCTGCTCGACGATCGACTGCCAGACCAGGCCCTCCTCAGCGTTCCCTGGTGCCGATGGCTCCCCCTGCACGCTTCGGACCGTACGAATCGTCATCGATCGCCCCTTCCCGCAGCGAGGCTTGCCAACCAAGATGACCGTCGGCGTGCCGTGCCCCGGGATGTATGCGCCAGAGGTATCGATGACTTCGGTTAGCTCGACCTCGTGAGTGAAGTAACTCTCGATGAGCTTGGTACCGAACTCCCGCTTCATGAAAGAGTTAGCAGTGATCTGACCGACCATGCCGTACCCGTTGCCATCGGAGTCACCGCGCTTGGCGAGTTGAAAGAATCGCTCGGCAAACGGCACCGACAACGCGTACTTGCCCGAACAGGAGTCGTACAGCTCCCGGTACAGCGCGTTAAGGTTCCTGTCCTTCACGGTGATATAGGGCGGGTTCCCGACGACGACATGGTAACGGCCTTGCTGCAAAATACAGGGGTGTTCCAGCACGTCCTCCGTCGCATAAGCGAACTCCGTGAGCTGGTCCTCGCCTTCGAGGCCGTCGAACAGCCCCAGTTGCCGCCCCTTAATCAGCGAGTCCCCCACCGCAAGGTGGAGGGGCCATTCGTACTTCGCAGCCTCCGCTAGTGTGCGCACACCACTCGCCGCCATAGCCGCAACCAGCAACCGGAACCGAGCAATGGCCACCGCGAAGGGGTTGATGTCCACCCCGTGCACCGAGTCCAGCGCAGCCCTGACCCGCTCGTGCACGTCCTTGCCTGGCTGGCCATCGCCCCAAAGCCGCACCAACCGCCGAAACGCCCCCAGCACAAAGTGCCCCGACCCACAGGTAGGATCGATCATCTTCAGTTCCTCGTACCCGAACTCCCGCACCGCCGGGTTCATCGTCCGGTCGAGGATGAACTCCTCCACGAACTCCGGTGTCTGGAGCAACGCGTACGTCTTGCGGGCGGCCTCGCTCAGGTCCTGGTACAGGTCACCGAGGAACCGCGTGTCCCAGCCCTGCGTGCCGTCCTCGTTCAGCGGGTCGGTGAAGTCGTGGGCGAGGACGCCCACCTCGTCCCTTCCCCGCCAGAACTCGACCAACTCCCGCGCGCCATCGTGCGAGAGCGGAATTTGGTACAGCGGGTTGTGGTTGCTGTCGAACAACAACCGGCCCGCTCGCCCGTCACCCAGTTCCGCAAACGCACGCCGCAGCCACCCCCGGTACGTCGGGTCCTCGTCCGACTCCACGTACGCGTCATACCGAGCCTCCGCCAGCTCCCGGCGGTCACCGTCCGGCCCCGTCAGGTACGGCTCCGGAATCAGCCGGTTGTCCTCGCAGAACCGTACGAAGACCGTCCCCAGCACCCACGCCACCGCGACCTGCGTGACGCGCTCGTCCAGCCACGAGGTCCACGTCGCCGCCGTACGCCCCAGCTTGCGCGCCTGGTCGTACTCGGCCTTCAGACGGGCGCCGACCTCCCCCAGCGCCTTCACCTGGCGCCCGAGGTCGGCCTCGACCGCCTTGACCTGCTGCTTCAGGTCGTTCAACAGAGCCTTGCGGTCGATCACTTGACGTCTCCCTCGCCACCACTGGCACTTGCACCCGCACTTGCCACGCCCTCGCCGGACCCGCGATGGGCATTGCCCACCCACGTGTCCGGAAGCTGAATCCACTCCCCCAGGCCGGCCTGGTACGGCACGGCCACCTGCCCGAGCCGGGGCTCACGCGACGGGTCGGCCTGCGGGACCAGCAGCCACAGCCCCCGCCCGCCCCGCCGGGCAGCCGACGCCAGCCGGTCCAGGACGCCCATCGCGTCGTACCGCGCGAACACCCCGGCCTCCGTCAGCAGCACAGGACCGGCGGGACGGACAGGACCGGCCCCGCCACCACCCCCGCCACCGTTGCCCAGCAGCTCCGCCACCCTGGGCTCCACTGCGCCCCACGCCGTCCGCACGTACTCCGCGAACTTCACGGCGCCCTTCGAGCCCGGCTCGGCGGCGTCCGCCTTGAGCAGGGTCTCCCAGGTCGGCTTCGTACCCGGCGTGACCTGCGCGTGCAGGGCCTCCAGGAACAGCTCCGTCACCGACACCGCACCCGCGCCCAGCCGCTCCGCGCCCAGCTCCCGCACCGCGTCCCGTACCAACTGCTGCCGTACGGTCAACACCCGGAACCCGTCCCGGCGGGCCGACGCGAGCAGCCGCTCCTCCGCGCGCACCGCGCCCGCGAGCTGCGGGTCGTCGGCGTACCGCGTCACCGCACCCGTACGCGTCGACTGCCGCCACGCACCTGTCGTGAGGTAGCTGGACGCGTCGTCCACCCGCGTCGGCAGGTAGCGCAGCGTGCCCGTGTCCTCGCGCGTGTTCAGCGACAGCTCGAAGCCCGCGTCGCGCAGGGCCTTGGTGAGCGGGCCGCCCGTCGGGAGTTCGTGGGAGGCGCCGCCCCGCCCGTCCACCACGACCAGCTCCGGGAAGCGGGCGCGCACCCGCTCGTGCACGTCCTCGCCCGTCAGGCCGGGCTGCCGCCCCTCCGGGACGCCCGGAATCCAGCGGACGAGCCCGGCCTGCGTGAGCCGCAGCGCCCGGACCAGCGGCAGGTCGCGCGGGTAGATCTCCAGGCGCGGAGTGGCGGCGGCGTTCACGGAGGCCGCTGCCGCCAGCTCGACCATGCGCCGCTCGTCCCAGTTGACCGCGCCCGGCGGTACCGTCAGCGCGCCCAGCTCGGCCAGGACCGTCGCGGCGGTCGGCAGGGTGTCCAGCTTGGTCAGCCGGTCCGCCGTACGGCCGAGGCGGGTCGCGTACTCCAGCAGGCCCGGTGCGGTCGGGGTGTCCGGGCCGTCGTCCTCCCGTACGTCGAGGGCGAGCAGGCCGGCGCCCAGGGACTCGTCCGTCGCCTTGCGGTTCGGCTGGTGCTGGAACTCGGCCTCCTGCGGGACCAGTTGCTCCACCTCGACGACGGCCCGCACGGCCGCCAGCGCCATCGCGCGCCGCTGCTCACGCCCCGCGAGATGCGTGCCGCGCCGGACCGCCAGGGCGTCCGCGATCTCCACGGCCGAGGCGACCCGCCCCATGCTGACCAGCAAATCGATGATCTCCTCGCGCAGCGCCTGGACGGCGGGCTCCGCCTTCCAGCGCTTGCGCTCGTCCTTGAGCATCTGCGGGATACGGCCCTGGCTCAGCCCGAGAGCCTCCGCGACGTCCTTCTGCTTCGGCCAGACGCCGATGTCCGGCAGGACCCCGTGCTCGTCGGGCAGACGCAGCAGCAGCCGTACCATCTCCGCCTTGTTGCGGTTGGAGCCGTTGTTGTTGACGGCGGGCACGAAGACGGTGGCGAGGGTGTCGAGGCTGACCGAGCGGAGTGTGCGGGCGGGCAGCGTCGCCGCCGACTCGCCCGTCGCGAGGTGGCCGACCAGGGCCGACTCGGCGGCCGTGAGCTGCTCCAGCTCCTCCTTGGCCTCCGCCCGGCCCTTCGGCGTCAGCGGCGAGACGGGGATCTCGCGCAGCCGCTCGCCCCACTCCCGCTGCCGCTGCTGTACCTCGTTGCGGGTCTTGGCGCCGAGGCCGGGGGCGTTGACGAGCTTGCGGCGGCTGTAGTCGAGCAGTTCACCGACCGTCGTGATGCCCAGGCCGTAGAGGAACGACTGGGCGGCGAGCGTGAGGCCGGAGACGGTCAGCGGGGTGTCCCGGGTGACCTCGGCGGCGAGCCGGTCGCGCTGCTGCTCGGCGCTCTCGGGTTCGGCGTCCGCGATCCCCGCCGCGGCGGCGCCCTGGGCGGACAGGCCCTCCCCGGCGGTCGTGGGCACCGGGGCCGACGCGCGGGTGCGGTGGCTGGACGGGACCGTCTGCGAGGCGTCGAGGAAGACCTTGCGCCAGGCGTCCCGCATCGGCTTCAGCTCGGGGTACCGCTGGGCCGCGTCGCGGTGCAGGGCCTTCTGGAAGAAGGCGACGAGACCGTCCCGTACGGCGGGGTCGAAGGCTTCGGCAGCGATCGTCGGGTACGGCCACTCCTTCGCCTCGGTCATGCGGGGCAGGACACTGCCGTCGCCCCACTTGGGCAGCTCGCCGGAGGCCATCTGGTGCAGGGTGACGGCGACGGAGTACCGCTCGGCGTGGGAGTCGTACGAGCCGCGGGTGATGACGTCGACGAAGGGGTCGAGGTAGCCGTCGGTACCCGCGTCGGTGCTCTTCGCCGGGTAGCCGGCGAGGGAGAAGTCGATGAGGACGAGTTCGCGGGTGCGGTTGGGGCGGATGCGGATGGCGATGTTGTCGGGCTTGATGTCGCGGTGCCAGACGCCCTCGCCCTCCAGGAAGTCGACGGCGCCGAAGAGGTAGTCGCCGTACGCCTCCAGCTGGTCGACCTGGAGGCGGCCGTTCTCGCGGAGCTGGCGGGCGACCGTCTCCTCGCGGCGGCGCGGGCGGGACCCGGCCTCGCCGCCCTGCCCGGTGTCGTCGCGTTCGTCGCCGACGTACTCCAGCGCCAGGACCGTACGGCCGCCGATGTGCAGCGGCTCGGGTTCGACGAGGCGGATGATGCCGGAGTGGGGGCGCAGGCGGCCCATGGCCTCGGCCTCGCGGGCGAGGATCTCGCCCCGGCTGTCGGACAGGGCGACCTTGAGCACGGCCAGCGGGCGGGTCTTGCGGGTCTCGGCCTGGAGGTCGCGGACGAGGAAGGCGCGGCTGGTGGAACCGGTGCCGAGGCGGCGGCGGATCTCCCAACGGCCGGCCAGCACGTCACCGGCGACGGCCTCCAGCGGGTCCTTGTCGGCGAGTGTCTCGTCCTCCTCGCCGGGTGCCTCCGTGCCGGTGGCCGCCGCGGCCGGGGCGGTCAGGGAGTCCTCGACGACCTCCAGCAGCTCCAGGAACTCGTCCACACTGGAGAGGCGCTGGCCGGGCCGGTAGGCGGTGGCGGCCTGCACCAGTTCGTCCACGTCCTCCGACAGGCCGTCCACCAGGGAGCTGGGGCGCAGGCCCTCGCCCGCCTCCAGGCGGGCCAGCAGCTCGGCCTGGCTGGCGGCCGGGGCCTTGCCGGTGACCAGCAGGTAGGTGAGGACGCCGAGCCCGTACACGTCGAGGTGGACCGGGTCGGGGTTGAGGGCGGTCAGCTCGGGGGCGAGGTAGGCGTCAGCGTCGTCGGCCAGGTGCATCGCGGACAGGGCGGTCGGCGCGAAGCGGGTCATGCCCTGGCCCTGGGAGGAGTCCCCGCTGCGCTGGGTGGCGATCTGCCAGTCGGAGATCTGCAGCTCCGGAGTCAGCCAGGCGGCCTCCTCCCCGACGGCCCGGCCCTTGCGGCCGCGCGGCCGGGGGACGACATGCACGGAGCGGGCGGCGAGCGCCCGGTGGTGGATGCGGCTGGCGTGCGCGGAGCGCATCGTCTCGGCGAGCTGGCGGACCAGCGCCATGCGACCGAGGATGTCCAGCTTCTCGCCGTACTGGACCAGGTACTCGTCCAGCTTCAACGTGTCCGGGTGGTAGTCGAAGATCAACGCGGGGCCGGCGGCGTGCCCGGAGGGGAAGTACTGCTTGAGCTGGACGGCGCCCGGATGCTTGAAGCGGCCCAGCACCGCGGCCTCGCGGCGGGCGGCGTTCTCGACGGACTGGCGCAGGGAGGCGTCGGAGCCGCGCTCGCTGAGGTAGATGCGGACGCGGGCGGCCTCGGGCAGATCGCTGTGGCGGGCGAGGTAGTCGGCCCAGGTGGGCCCCGAGTCGAAGGACTTCCGCTGCAGCTCGTACGGGCCGACCTTGTACTGCGCGTCGCTCTTGCGGATGCCGATGTTCTTGAGGGCCGCCTCGATCTCGCGCGAGCCGATCGCCGTGACCCGGCGCCGCTCGTCACGCGGGGGTGCCTTGAGCATCTCGACCAGCTGGTGGACGGTGTACACGCCGTTCTGGTCGTGGGCGGGCAGGCGTACGCGGAGGCTGTTGTCGGTGAAGCAGACGGCCTCGGCGACCCAGACCCGCTTGTTGCCGGGCAGCGCGAGCAGGCCGGCCAGTTCCTTGGCCTTGCGGTTGACCAGGTGCAGCGGGTTGCCGTGCGTACGGCGGCGGCCGCCGGGCGTGGTCTGCACCCAGGTGCCGTTCTCGGAGGTGACCGAGCCGTGCCAGTCCTTCAGCTCGACCATGCAGACGCCGCCGGGGGCGACGACGAGCAGGTCGACCTCGCGGACGTGGCCGGTGTTGGCGGTGAAGGTGAAGTTCGACCAGGCACGCCAGGGGTCGGAGTCCGGGAGCTTCTCCCGGATCGCCTCCAGGCCACGGCGTTCATGATCGAACTCGGACTCGGTGACCGTGACCCACCGGCCTTCCCGCATGCCTGTTCCCCACTCGTCGTGCCTTCAGAGGCCACCGTTCCCCATGGTCAGCCCCTCGGTGTTGATCCTAGTGGCCACCTGTGGCTTGAGAAGGGGTGGTGAAGAAACGGGACTATGGGACATGCGATCCACAGGCGGAACCGCCCCCTGCTTCATCGCGCAACACAGGCAGCAGGCCGCATTCAATCCGTGACAGATATGAATGAAGCGCCCGTCAGGTGGCGCCGTAAGCCAGTTCAGCCAAGGACAGCGCCTGCTTCAGGGTGCTTTCGTCATGGATCTGGATGTTCACCCTGTATTGATGATTGCCCTTGCTGAGCTGATAGGCGTCAGGTGCCAGCTCCGCGATCTCGTCGCTGTACTGCAAACGGAAGTTGATCAGGCCTGTCGATGCGAAGGCGTAGACGAAGCCGCCGTACTGGCTGCCCTTGCGGCGGAGCCGGAGGTAGCCGGTGTAGTCGAGCGGATCGCCCTCCTGCCACGCCTTGCGCTTGATGCCGTGCACTCCGACGTTCTCCCAGGGCGTGGCTTCCGCCATGAAATCCAGGAACTGCTGGGCTGCGGGATTGAAGGCGAGCTGCGCCTTCACCGTGCTCTGACCCTCCTCGGCGACCCCCGGCACATCACCCTCGACGAGCCACCCGAAGTCCACGTCGTCATCGCTCTCGGGATCGACGACCACGCGAGGCGTCCGGCGCACGGTGCCGATCGCTCCCGACTGCTGCTGGACGAGCTGGCGAACCACGTCGGACGCGTCGAGCTCCTGCGGCGTGCCCTCAACGCAGACGTAGGTGAGCTTCATGGGTCCCCCTCCGTTGTGCAGATGTCTTCACAGGTCATTGTCAGCCGTGAGCGTCACGAAGGATGGCTCACAACGAAAACGACTCCGTCGGATCGCCGGGCGCGACCACCTCACAAACACGGTGCACGAGGCAGCCATCCACGAACTCGTGCGCGGCCTGCAGTACGAGGGCGTCCTGCCCGGCCGCAAGGCGGAGGACATACCCGCCGGTCATCGAGTGTGCCCGCAAGGAGAGGGCCGCGTGGAACTCGCGGACGACAGGCGCGGGCAAGGCGGGCGGAGCGGGCCGCGCCGACGGAGAACGCCTCTATCTGGAGGTCTCGTACGCGGACAGGGACGAGGCGAAGAAGCGGCTCGGTGCGCGGTGGGATCACGGTCGTCGGAAGTGGTACGTCAACGCATCCAAGGTGAGTCTGGAGGAGGCGGCGCGGTGGCTGCCGCCGTCCTCATGACGTCCGGCCAACGGCCGGAGACGATTCACGGCAAGCGCGGTTTTCCGGCCGTGAGTGCCGCGGTCACGTGGCGGCCAGTTCCCGCGTCGGCTGTCCCCCGAGCTCCCGCAGCTTCTCCCGTGTCTCCGGATCCGTCGAGTACACGACCGTGCCGACCATGCCCCGCGTCAGCAGCACCTTGTAGGTGTTGCGGATCAAGCGGTCCACGTCAGCGTCTGGAGTGGATCTCTTGAAGACCGGATCCTTGGACGCCGTGCGGTCCGTGACCCAACGACCGCCTCGCCAGACCAGGTCCGGGCCGATGATGACGCCGGACCAGTCGTACTCGAAGCCCTGGGCGGTGTAAACACACCCGATCTGACCGAAGCCGGCCGGGTCGGTGGCCCACAGGGCTGCCGGTGGCGCACCGGAGACGGCGCGTTCGCCGCGCAGGTTCCAGGGGCGGGCCCAGTCACCGATGACGACGTCGGGAGGCAGCGGGTGGCCGGGCTTGGGTTCCGGAGACCAGCGCCAGCAGTAGCCGGCGGACATGCGTGCGCCGTAGCCCTGGGCACGGCGGGCTTCGAGGAACGCCTCCATCTCCTGCGGGCTGTCGGCGACCAGCAGTTGCATGCGGTCGTCGGGTTCCCAGACCACCGGACCGCCGACCTGAAGCCCGAGGAGCCGTACCACCCAGCGCAAATAGGCGTCACTGCCACCACAGCGGAACTGACTGTCCAGCGGGACGACGTGGCAGGGGATGCCTCTCGACGCCGCTGCCGCCTTGATGTCGGACACGGTGCCCATCTCGCCGGGGCGGACCACCTGGTGTTCGTCGAGAAAGAAGACGGGAACATAGGCGACGTCGATGAGTTCGTCGATCTGTGCCCGGCCGGTACGGTGCTCGGCGCGCGTGTAGCGGTTGGCCGAGGTCTCCCGGATGCGGTGGGCCTCGTCGCAGATCAGGGCACCCAGGCTGTTCTTCTCGGCCGTCATGAAACTGTTGAAGTACTTGAACAGATCCTGGACTTCCCGCTTGCGGGCGCCGGCGACCTTCCTCATCGTCTTCGTGAACGACTGCGAGCCGGTGGCATGCAGTGCCGGCACCCCACGCCGGTAGAGCTCACCGAGAAGCTGAAGAGCGATGACGCTCTTGCCGGTGCCGGGGCCGCCCGTGACGATGACGACCTCCTTGCGATCGGCGTGCTTTGCCTTCTCCACCGCGTTGAGCACCATCCGGTACGCGACCTGCTGCTCGTCGAGGAGGACGAACTGCGTGCGTTCGCGCACCTCCTCGGCGGCCACGGACATCAGCTGCTTCGACGGCACGGTGGCGCCTGCGAGGAGTTCGTCCGCCGCCCGGCCACCTGGGTGCCTGTCGCTCAGCCGCGAACGAAGGTGGTCGACGAAGGCGCCGCGGCGTTCCGCGGTGAAGAGCAGTCCTTGGCCGTCGCGCTCGATCTCCCGCAGGCCGGTCACACCGAACTCAGTGGCGTTGTGCAGGTACGCCACCCCGGCCACTCGGCGCCCGTGTTCGGCCACCGCCCCGTTGAAATTGACGAGGTACTCGCAGTAACGACGGACCTGCTCGATGGGGTTCAGGACCGGGTGAGCATAGGCGTCGACATGACACAGGGTGGGGTCGTCCTCGTGGGGCAGTGCCTGGCTCCACTGCTTCAGCTCCACCACGACGTACGACGGCTCGCCCGTGACCGGATGCACTCCCGCGAGGACGACGTCGGCGCGCTTGCTGTTCAGCGGGAGCGCGTACTCCAGCATGACCTCCACGTCGCCCAGGCCCGCGTCGTTGAGCGCGGCGGCCAGTACGGGGATGCTGCGCTCCCAGGACCGCACCTCCGAGGCGCCAGGGCGATAGCCGTGCATGTGGACGAACTTGTCGGTGAGGTGCACAAACAGCGAACCGTCGAGTGCCATGACGGCGACCGTCTTCGCGGACGCGCGGAACAGCAAGGACTTCCCCCCAAGCAGCACGAAATGACTCGTGCGGGTGGGGGCATGTCCTTCGAGACTCCACCGGGGTGGAGCGGAAGCCCGTCGGGCCGCGTTGACGATGTGCTTGAGGGTACCTGGGGGTGCTGACAGTCGTACCGGTGATCCCAGTGGCGGCAGCAGAAGCCGTGCCCGGCCTCCCCTACCGACGTCCGGAGACCGGAGTGCCGTAGCCTCCGCCGTCCGGATCAACGACCTTCCGCAGGCATCAGGCCGCCCTCCGACTCGATCAAGTGCCCGCCGGCGATCAACGCGTCCATGTCGCCGGTCAGCGCGTCCCGGATGTCGGCGCCGAGCCGAGCCCACCCGAAAAAGCGTGCGGCCTCCCGCAGCAGGTCTTCGCGATGCACGCCCGGACCCTCCTCGACCACGCTGCGGAGCACGAGTTGCCGCTCCACCGCAGGAACCTCCGCCACTCGTCGAGCGCACCGCTCCGTCGGCGTGCGGGCGAACTCCGTCTCGTGGCCGGGCCGGTCGTAGGCCGTACCCACGTGGACAATCTTCCCCTGCTTGAGCAGGCGGCGAAGAGCTCGGTCGATGCGGTCGCGGACCACCTGGCCGGCTCGTCCGAGGCCCCATGCGAGACGGACGCGGGTGTAGATCACTTCCTTCTCGACGGGCCCCTCCACCTCGACCACACACAGCGCCACGTCCGCCACCACATCGAGAGCGTCGGGGTCCTGCAACTCCACGCCCCACATGCCCCGCTGGCTGCTCGACCTGTCACGTACCCCTGACAACAGGTCGGGATCGACTTCCTGGTAGGGACGGCTCCAGGGCGCAGGGCTGTCGTCGACGGTCACGAACTCCACTCGCGGAACCACCGGGCCACCGGCCACTTCACCAGGCTCCCAATTTCCCGCGCTCTGGGCGCCGTCGACAGTCTCCGCCGTATGGCCATCGCTGCTGTCCACCCCCACGGGTGGCGCCACTCGCACCGCATGCGGATCCTCAGCGCACGCCGCCTCCACGGCCGCCCGCAACCGTGCCACCGCATCCCGTCGGTTCCGGTACCAGTCCGTGCCCCAGATGCGGTGCAGCCTCCAGCCGAGGTCACTCAGGACCGCTTCCCTGAGCCGGTCGCGGTCCCGAGCCGCCCGCGAGGAGTGGTACATGGCGCCGTCACACTCGATGCCGAGCGCGTATGTGCCGGGCGCGCCGGGGTGTCGTACGGCCATGTCGATGCGGAAACCGGCGACTCCCACCTGCGGCTGGACGTCATGCCCCCAGCCGCGCAGGACGTCCATGACCTCTTCTTCAAAGGGGCTCTCGGGAGCCGCGTCCGGGTCGGCGGCCTCGGTCTGGAGGATCGCAGGACCGTGCTGGGCGTACTGCAGGTACCGCTTGAGGTGCTGCACGCTTTTGTTGGCGCTGTCCGGCAGATCTCCTCCGTGGAAGGAGGCGATGACTTCCATGCGGCGCCGGGCCCGGGTCACGGCCACGTTGAGTCGTCGCCAGCCGCCCTCCCTGTTGATGGGGCCGAACGTCGACAGCAGCTTGCCGCGGTGGTCGGGGCCGTATCCGATGGAGAGGATGATGACGTCTCGTTCGTCGCCCTGGACGGTTTCGAGGTTCTTGACGAAGAAACCGTCGAGTCGGCCTTCCGTGAAGTGGTGGTCGAGATCCGGGCGGGCGGTCCGTGCCTTCTGCACCGCTTCCTCGATCGCCTCTGCCTGGGACTTCGACAGCGCGACCACGCCGAGCGTGTGCTCGGGACGGGTGTCGAAGTGGTGGATGACGCGCTGGGCCACTTTGGCGGCCTCGAGGGGGTTGTCGCTCTTCCCGCCGCGGTCGTAGACGCCGTCCGCCTTGATGAACTCCACGCCGATGTCGGGGCCCTGTTCCAGCGCGCCCGGGAACGTGACCATGGAGTTGTCGTAGAAGTCGTGGTTGCTGAAGGCGATCAGGTTCTCGTGTCGGCTGCGGTAGTGCCAGCGCAGGGGCAGACCGCGCAGGACTCCGCTGGCCTTGCACATATCGAGAATGGATTCGAAGCCGTCGGTGCCGTCCTCGTCCCACTCGTCGCCGTCGTCGCTGTCACGGGTCGCGGTGAAGAACGAGGTCGGCGGAAGCTGCTTCTGGTCGCCCGCCACGATGAGGGCCTTGCCCCGGTACACGGAGTTCACCGCGTCCTGGGGCAGCACCTGGGACGCCTCGTCGAAGACGACGACATCGAACTCGAAGTCTGACGGCAGAAACTGGCTGACCGTCAGCGGGCTCATCATGAAGCAGGGCTTGACCAGCCGTACGACGTCACGGGTCTGCTGCAACAGGTGCCGCACGGGCATGTGACGACGCTGCTTCTGAGCCTCGCGGCGGATCACCGCGGCCTGGCCCACCGTTGTCCGACGCGGGCGGCGGGAGTTGCACGCGGCGATGACCTCGGCGTGTGCCGCCGCCACCAGATCCTGGTCCGCCCTCCGGAAGCGCTCCACCAACTGGTCACGTTCCAGGGCCCGCATCGGCTTCAGTCGTGCGTCGATTGCCAACTGGTGCTCGACCCAGGCGGTGAGCACCGCGCGTTCCATGGCGGCGGGGAAGTCCTCCGCGGAGACCTCACGGCGTGCGAGCTGATCGGGCAGCCCGTCGAGGTGGTACCGGCGCAGCAGGGTCAATGCGTCGGCGCAGCTGGTCCAAGCTTCCGGTCCGAAGGGGTCGCAGTCGAGGCGGGACAGTACTGACTGGGCCGTGCTGAGGGACTCGGCGAGCTCGCGTCGCAGCTCCTCCGCCCGCCCGGGCTCGAAGTAGCCGGCGAGCGCCTCGCGCTGATGGCGCCAGTCGTCGGCGCAGTCAGCGACGGACGTGTCGGCTGGTGCGACCAGCATCAGCCGGGCCGCCGCCTGCGGCAGGGGCGCGGAGTGGCCGCCGTGTGCGGTACGGCGGACTTTCTGGGCCCAGTCCAGGGCATCCAGGATCGCGTCGCGGTCTGTGTCGGTGCCCTGATAGAGGGGTCCGATGAGGCTTCGGTACGCGGCGTCGTTCTCCACGAAGGAGGACTCGGCGGCGCGGGCGGAGACGACGGTGGCCACCGCTTCCCTGGCCCGGGACAGGGTGAGCCCTGTCGCCTCGTCCATGACCCGGGCGGTCGATCGGATGAGGCCGGCCGCGTCCTCGAGGGGCTCCACATGCGCACGGAGCCAGCTCGCCGCTCGTTCGAGGGGGCGGGCAGCAAGCGCTGTGCCGATCGTCGCGACGTGGGGCTGTGCCGTGTACTCCCGCCAGAGGTCCAAGTCATGGCGGATCTGGTCCGTCTGCGTCAGGAGATCGCGCGGTTGGGGCCGCCCGTCGGCCAGTATGTCGACGAGGCTCGTGCGACGTGTCGGCTCCGTGATCGTGCCGGATGCGAGGCGGGCGACGAGCCGGGCGGAGTCCAGGGCCGCCTGCAGGGCTTCGGTGTGGGGACTTCCTTCGGATACGTACCGGCCCAGGAACTCGCGCTGTGGCTCCGTGGCGTACGGACCCGGTTGCTGCCGCGTCAAGTCCAGTCCGCGGCGCAGCAGCCGCCCCATGGGCTCGTAGCCCGTCACACCGTTCGGCGCGGCGTCACGCAGGTCGTCCGCCTGTGTGTCGAGGCCCCGGTACCAGGGGCCGAGCAGACTGCGGTCGGCGACGGCCCGAGCGGCGAACGCGGCCGTCTCCTTCTGTGCCGCGTGCGCGGCCGCGACCGCCCTACGCGCGGAGGCAAGGTTGTGCCCGGAACCCGGGCCATGGTCCCGGCGACCGACCGACGCCACGGTGTCCAGCAGCGCAACGGCCTGTCGCAACGGGGCGAGGTGGGCGCGCAGCCAGCGAGCGTTGTCGGTGAGCGACTGTTTGGTGAGATCAGCCGCATACGGTGCCAGCGACGGGCTGCCCAGATCCCTCCGCCACGTTGCGAGATGGCCGCGAAGCGCCGTTGCCTGCTCGACGAACGCGGGTTCCGGCGCTCGGCCATCGGCCAGGTGAGTGGCGAGCAGACTCCGACGGTAGGGGTCGGCGACGGTTTCCGGCGCGAGCGCATGGACCGCTTCGCCGTGCGCGAGCGCCTTGCGCAGGGCCGGTACATCGGGCAGGTCCGTGCCCCGATAGCGGCCGATCAGCTCGACGTGGGTCGTGGCCAGCGACCGCAGCTTCCGGTACGCGGCACACCAGGCGTCGGCGAGTTGCAGCTTGTCGTACAGCTCGCCGCGCCACGAACCGCCGTGCGTCAGCCGGGCCACGAGTTTCCGGTCGGCCCGGATGCCGCTGGACAGCATGCCGGCGAGTCCCTGGCGGCTCTGCATGAGCCGGTTGACCGCCTCGCGCAGTTCGGGCGTGGAGACGACTTCGGGCAGGAAGGTGTCGCGCGCTGCTTCCTCTGCGGCAGCCAGGTCATCGGCAGCTGCGGCGATCTCCGCGACTGCTGCTTGGACACCGGGGAATGTCCGGGGATCGAGCCAGCCTTCCAGGGCGCGGTCCGAGGCTGTCGCCAGTTCCACGAGAGTGGCCAGGTCCTCCGCCTCGGACGTCGCCTTCGGCCGGTCGCACCCGAGGCGCTCGGCCACCGAGTCGGCGTGCTCGGCGGCCCTGTCAAGGGTGTCGGCGAGGGTTCCGAACCGCTCGGCCGACTCTGCAGCCTCGCGGCCGGTCAGAGAGACGATGTCGGCTCCCGGTGGGTCCAGTGCCGCGAGCGCCTGCTCGTTGGCCGGTCGTTCCGGGCTCAGTTCCGGGTGCAGATCCGCCCACCCCGGACCCGCATGCGCCATCGCGAGGGCGTGAGCGGAGAGTACCTGGTCCCGCCGTGCGAAGAAGTCGCTCAGCGCGTCGGCAACAGCCCAAACCGCCGCCTCCTCTGCCCGCGCTGGGCCGTCAGGGACCAGCCACTGCTCGAGAGGGCGGTGTTCGGTGCCGGCCACGGCGATCACGTCACACAGATGACCTGCTTGCTCGGGGGTGCTGGGATGCGTGAGCCCGGCGAACTGGCTGACTTGGGTGAGGCTCTGCAGGGTCCTCTCCAGCACACCAGCGGTCGCATCGAACTCGCGGGCGTACTGTCGTGCTCGCTCCTCCGTGATCCCGGAGAGGTCGATGCCTCGCGGCGCCATCGCGGAGAGCGCCCTCTCGGCCTCCCCCTGCTCAGCCGTCAGCCTGGTGGACAGCTCCTGCCACCGCTCGCCCATCGTCGCTCGGACAACGGTGCTCGTACGCTGGGCCTTGCGCAGTTCCCCCAGGAAGGCGTCGACCGGGTCGTCGACCTCATCGGCGAAGGCATCCGTGGTCAGCCAGGCTTCCGGCACGGGGCTCCGTGCGTCGAGCAGCCGTAGAAGCAGGACCAGACGGTCGATTCCGCTCTGATCTGTGCGGGGTACACCGTCGAGCGCGAGGTCACGGTACCGTTCGGCTGCCGTCGTGAGCGCCTCCCGCGCCGCCTGGGCCTGCTCCAGCACGGGGCGAGGGTGCGCCAGGCCGGGCCGCAGATCCCGCCAGGGGAACGAGGGATCGGCGACCGCCTCCCAAGCGTCGGATATGGCCTTCGTCGCCTCGACGATCAGGCGCAGATCCTCGCTGCTGAGTGTCTCCGCGCGAAACGTCGCCGCCGCCCTCGGAGGCGTGTCGGCACCATGACTCAGATAGGCCACCGGCGCCTCGGACAGTTGGCCGACCCGACCGAGTACGTCGTGCAGGGTACGTCCCAGCGGGTCGCGGACCTCGTTCATCGCCTCGGCGTAGGCACTGAGCGCGAGGCGCAGGTCCCTGGCCTGGGCCAGGGTCTGCCGCGACAGTTGCGGTGCGCGCGGTTCCTCCGCCAACACCCGTCCCAGCTCTTGGGCCACTGCCTTGCGACTGGTGTTGTGGCTGTGGAGGGCAAGTACATAAGAGTCGAGTTCGACCGACTTCAGCCGGTCGAGAACGACGTCGAGGGCCGCAGCCTTCTCACTGACGAACAGCACACTGCGGCCCGCGTGCATAAGACCGGCGATCATGTTCGTGATCGTCTGACTCTTACCGGTGCCGGGCGGGCCGTCCAGCACGAACGACTGTCCGGCCACCGCCGCCGCGACGGCCTGCCGCTGCGAGGCGTCGGCGTCGAGCACCAGCGGACTGTCCTCGGGCGGGCTCAGTTCGTCGATGCGGTCGAGTTCGATCTCCTCGAAGTCGAAACGATCGGAGGCAAGCCCGGAGTTGGGGCCGAGAGCCATCGCCCGGACGAGGTCACTGTTGAGGACCCGGTTCTCGTTGTCCAGCAGGTCCTGATACATCGACTCCTTGTGTGAGGCGAAGAGAGCGAGCACCACACGGTCGGAGATCTGCCATCCGGACTTGCCCGCCACCGCGCGGGTCGCGGCGGAGATCACCGCCTGCAGGTCCAAAGGGTCCTGTTCGCCGACCGGCGCCCAGTCGATATGAAACTGCTCCAGCTTCACCTTCAGGGCCGGGTTGAGGCGCGGTTCCTCGTCGTCGCTCGCTCTGAGGCGGATCCTGCCGTTTCGCGCGCGCTCGATGACCACCGGCATCAGGACCAGAGGTGCGTCACTGCCCGTCTCCGCCCCGTCCTCACGCCAGCGGAGCATGCCGACGCCTAGGTTGAGGGTCCACAGGCCGTAGTCGTTGAAGATCTGCGTCGCTTTGGCCCGAAGGCTGTTCAACGCGCGCAGGAGAGAGGGCCCAGTGGTCTTCTGCGTGACGATCCCTTCGATGCGGTCGCCCATCTTCGCGAGGACCACATCGCCGGAGCGCAAGCCTTCACCTGCCTCCGGTTCCTCGTCCGGGAGCGGTGCGAAGTCCCAGCCGCGTGCCAGGCGCTTGATCAGCTCCTGTGCGGATGGAGTCGAGATCTCCAGCGTCGCCGACTTGGTGTGGCGAAAATTCAGCAGCCGGTTGCGGCCGCTCAGGTCCACCAGAGAGGTGCGCCAGCTCTCGAGCATCGCCTTGAGGCGATCGAGTTCCTGGCTGCCCCCGAAGTCACCCGAGTACGTCACGCTGGTCCCTGATGTTGTCGCTTCGGGGCCTGCGGAGCACCGGCGTCGCCGGCATTCACCACTACCACCAACGCAAAGCGCGGCCACGGACGTCCATACTTGTCCTGGTGGCCGCACAAGTCCCGCTGATCCCCCTGGATGCGGAATTCTACGGTCAGTTCACCAATGCGTGAAGCGTTAACTACAGAACGGTTTTCTTGGCGATCACGAAGGTTGTGAGCGCATGGCCGGCAGGCCCATCAGCAAGGCGTTCCACCAACCCGGAAGGGGCAAGCTCCCGAAGCCCGAAAACGCCTCGGCCGAAGAGCAGAGGTCCCTTTTCGAGGTAACGCCGCAGGCAGGCAGCGGCAGACGAGTCGGGCTGTACGCCGGGTTCTGTTCCGCTCAGGGAGCGATCACGCTCTGACCTGCACGTTTGTGGGCATCTGACGGCTGGTCCAGCCCTCTGGGACTTCTCAGGGACTTTCGGTCGAGTCCGTGAACCACGCCTCGATGGCGGACAGTCCCCGAGCGCCGGCCTGCGGCATGAAGTGCGTGTACGTCCGGAGCGTGAACGCCGGATCGGAGTGCCCCAGCCACTTCGCGAGCGAGACGATCGACTCACCGGCTTCGAGCATCACCGAGGCGTACGTATGGCGCAAGACGTGGAAGCCGTGCTCGCGGCTCGGCTCCCACACACGCGACGGCTTTTCACCTGGCTGTCGCTCGGGCAGCGGAGGGATGACTCCTGCGTCGGCCAGCGCCGGCTTCCACGCCTTCGTGTTCCAGGTGGTGCGATTGATCGCGCCGTGCCGTCCGGTGTACACGAGCAACGGGACGGTGATCTTCCGCCGATCCTCGCGCGCGAGGTCGGGTTCGTCGGGGTCCAGCCACGGCAGGGTGACGTCGATCGGTTCGAAGCGTTGCTGGTGAGTGAGGAGTCGCTTCGCGAGCACCTTCGGCAGAGGTGCGTCGCGTTCCTTGCCACCTTTGGGCGGGCCGAAGTACAGCTGCGACTTGTACATGAGGATCTGCCGCTCTATGTGCACGAGGTCGCCATGGATGTCACCCGGGCTGAAGCCGAACACCTCACCCTGCCGAAGTCCGCATCCGACGCCTAGGTCGAGCATGATCCGGTAACGGTCGGCCAGTGCCTCCCGTACGGCGTCGACACGATCCTGCTCCCAGGCGCGAGCCTTGCGCTCCGGCTTCTTCGGCGGCTTGATCGAGCTGTTGCCCTTACACGGGTTGCGGTAGAGCCGCTTGTCCTCGACCGCGGCCTGCATGATCGCCTTGAGGTACACCCACGCGACATACGCCGTGCTCGACGCTACCGCCCTCTGTACGTCGGCGGACCACTTGCGCAGCTCCGCGACGCCGATGTCCCTGAGAGCCAGGGATCCGAGCTGGGGCAGCACCTGCCCCCAGATCCGATGCCTCATGCTTTCCAATGTCTGAGCCGGATGTACTTGGGACGGCCACCAGTGCTTCTCGACGTACTCACGAAGGCTGATCGCACCATCGCGTGCGTCGACGAAGTCCCCTCGGCGCGCGTCGGTCTGCGTCTCAGCCAGCCACGCCTTGGCGTCCGCGACCGTATCGAAAGACCGGTCACGGACCCCCGGTATCCCCTTGACGCGGTAGCGCGTGCACTTGCCCCATAGGGCGGTGCGCTCGCGCTTGCCCGTCTCCTTGTTCGGCCGCTTCTTGAGCCACCGGTCTTCGATGTAACCCGCCATACTCGTCTCTCGGCCTCGCCTTGTTTCTCCCGGCGCGATCTGCGTCGCGGTCAGACACACAGACGATCTCCGTGTGCATGAAATTCCGAGTGCTGCTCAACTCCTCAAACCCGTTTTCCCAGGTCAGGCAGCACGGCGGCGCTCACGCTGCCGCGGGGCCTTGTTCAGCGGGTTGAGGGCCGGGTTCGACCGCGAGTCCGCCTGCTGCTGTTCGCTGAGCCACGCATCGAGCAGATCCCGGCGGTACATGACCCTTCCGCCGGGCCCCATCCGGAAGCTGGGCGGCCCTTGCCTGCGATGGCGCCAGATGTAGAGCGTGTTCACCGAGACGCCCATGTACTTCGCGGCGTTCTGGACGTTCAGGAAGGCGGCTTCGATGACAGGTTCTGGCTGGTTGCGCATCTCGTATCTCCGGGTAGGCGCTGCCGATGCAGGGGATGTTCCGTATTCACGGCCATCCCACGTAGGGCAGCCTGTGGAAGGCTGCTGGAAGCAGCATGAGGATCCGGAGAATCGGAGATTTGGTGCGACCGCCTCATCCGTGATAATGCGCGCGTTCGTAGAGCAGGTCTTCCCTATCGTGCGGCTCGTTCGACAGAGTCGATCGAGTTGTGACTGTGGATGTAAGCGCAACTCATTTAGGGGTAGCGGACCTGGCCACGCGGGTGAGTTGGCCGCCCGTAGCGTGCCGTGCGACGCCGGGTCCGGGTGACTCGTGAGTTCTGCCTCGTACCGGCCTCAGCACGTAGACGCGTCAGTACTCCGGGAGAGGACTCGGTCCATCATCCGGCTTCGCCAGTCTCCACCACGTACCGGACAGGACGACCGACCGACCAGAGTCACGATCTGCCTCAGTGGCCGGCGCCAGACGAACGCTGACCCACGTCCCCTTCTCCGGGACCGGCAACCCCAAGGCCCTGGCGATCTCAGGATCGGAGTTGCGGTGGTTCAGGACGAGGATGCCCTCGTCGGCCAGGATCCTCCGTGCATCCCGCGCTCTCTTCGCCGCATCCCGCTGCCTCGCGACCGTAGCGAGGACCGGAAGGGTCACCGACTGGCGCTGCGCCACGCGGAACAGTTCGTTCACGCGCCCCTGGCCGGTTGTCTGGGCAAGAATCGCCTCCAAGTCGGCGGCAGGAAGTCGATTCAGGACGTTCACCGGCAGACGGCTGTCCTTGTGGATCCATTCGATCGCCTCGCGTCCCGCCCGGCTCAGATTCCGCTTACCGTCCTTGTTGGCGCCAGAGACCAGCATCTCCTCGGTCGCCCTCACCACTCCGAGGCTCCACAACCCCCTGCGGTGGTCGAGGTGGACCAGTACGCACACACGGCCCTGGGCTTCTCTCGGGATGATCCAGGTCGAACCGGACGTCACCTTGAGATCTACGTCAACCCCGGCGACCCTGAAGTCGAGCGATCCGCGGGTGTCGAACCGGAAGTCGTGCCGCATCAGGTTCCCGACGAGCTGCCCAGCCATCGCCTTCTCCGACTTGGTGAGCTCCTCCCAGCGAAAACGTCCAGTGAGCTCACCGTCGAGGAGTCTCTCCATCGCCTGCCCCAGCACAGCCGCCATACGCCGCCCGGAGGGATCGAGACCCAGTAGTTCCTCCCTCACCACCCGCACTTCGTCCGCACCGTGTGCGCCGCCGGATATCAGCTCCGCTCCATGCCCCGGCCCCGCCTTCCTGACCGGCTGCGGACCGGCTGTCGGCAGCATCCTCTCCAAGTCAGCAATCCGCTGCATCACCTCTTGGACGTACTTCAGTGCCGCGTCCCGCTCGCCCGTGACGGCCAGCAACCTGCGTCGCAGCTCGCGGAGTTCCTCTTCGCGTGAGCTCGAACGGGCGTCGAGCTCGGCCTCCGCCTGCTCCTTGGCCTTGAGGGCAAGACCAAGGGCGGCCTGGGTGTCCAGCAACTGTTCGTGCACATGAACGAGTTTCGCCAGGTGAGCAGTGCAGTCCTTGTCATCACCCTGACCTTGGTCTGACTCGGCTCGGCCTGGCTGCACCCACGCCTTCTTCAGCAGCGCACGGGCCCTCCTGTGGGCCTTCGCCGACTCGACCGGGTCCGCGACGCATATCTCGATGAGAGCCTTGACCAAACCCTGATGGTTCTTGAGGCCCACACCCCTCAGGACTCTGTGCAGCGTCGACGGGGCCGGCTTCGGCTTGTTGCCCACCATGTCGGGCAGCTGAAGGTGTATCCGCTCCACCGACAGTCCGGCGGCATCCCGAAGGCCGCGCAGGAACAGGACGAGCAGGTCCTCTGCATCGTTCTCTCCGCAGGGAAGACCAGGCGGCCGCCCTTCCTTCCCCCGCGGGCGAGCTGACATCAGCGTCCGTTCTCTCGATACATTCGGGGTTCTCTCAGATGAAACTGAGAGAACCCTACCCGAGCTGCCGTCGGGGACCGCAGCCTGACTTCGTCACTTCCGTCACCAGAGGAGAGCCGTCATGCCCCAGCGCACCCCTTCCACCCGTCGCTCCATGTACGACTTGGCAGCCCTCGTGACCGTGCTGGCGACTGGCGTGGCCCTCGTGGCGCTCGGCGTCGCACCCGAGTCGCTCGCTGCGGTGACCATGGCGATGGCGGGCCTCTACTCCGCATGGCGCACAGGACCAGGTGGCCGAGGTACTGAACGGGAGCCCGAGCTGACCACACGCGACGACCAGGACCGGGAAGCCGAAGCGGTAAGGCGAGAGCGGGGCCACTCGTAGTCCACCCCTGCGGCAGAGGCCGGCAGCCCCCGTTCACGTCAAAGGAGACGGCGGCACCGATCGATCCGAGCAGGAGCTCATCGGTGCGTTCGATCGATTCAGGCAAGAAGTCGAATCGATCGAGACAGACTTGACCAATTTGGGTTAGCAGCTTGTGACTTCACTCCGCCTGAGCCCATGCTGCTCAGGTTCGGAGAAGCAGAAGATGTCCGGCCATGGCGTCGTGCCGTGGCGGCTTCTGACTCGCGGACCTTGGAGTTCCCGTGGACACCCCTGTCCTGCGGGCCGGTTCGGCATGTCCACCATCACCGGCACGCGCATCGGAGCCGATTCGGCTCCTCCGTCGCCAGTTCCCGAGCGACAGCACCTGCCTCGTCAGGTCCTCTTGCAGCCCCTCTCCCCTTCCCGCGGCACACACAGGGCCGCTGGGGGAGACGCCGTGACCCTTTCCCCTTTCGAGCCGAGTGTCGACCAGCAGACAGCGCTCGTAGAGCACCTCGTGAGCGCGGTGGTCAGCGACGCGACCGGAGAGGCCCAAGGCGACGTATGCCTGGGCGAACCTCCCAGCGCCCGCTATTTCATGGAGAGCCTCGGCCCCCACACCGTCGAGCCGGGCGGCGCCGCTCCACGGTACGGACGGACGACTCCGGACAGCCTCGGGTTCGAGTTCGAGGCCGAGAACGCCAGCTCCGTCACGGTCAAGGCCAGAGCCTCGTTCTACTACTCGGCGCTGCCGACCCGGGTCCAGCAGCTGGAGTGGGCCGGCGAACGCGAGGAGCCGTACCGGCTGGCTCCGTTGTTCAAGCGACTGGCCGTGACGGTCGGGCCAGTGGAGATCGTCCTGGGGCACGAGGCTGGTCTGCGGGAGACCCTGGAAGCCGAGTTCCGGAACGCCTTCGCGGAGGCCGTCAAGCTGGCTCTCCGCGACCCGCGGATCGACCGTCGCGTCGGGAGCGACCGCCGAGAGCGACTGGTCCCTCCTGGCGCGATGAAGGATGACGAGGCCTTCGAACAGTGGCTGGCCCGGGAGGTGGGCGGGGACCCCGTGGTGCCGTCCCCCGCCGCTCGCGTCATCGTCACGTCGAGGCCGGTTGCCTCCGGCAGGCTCCGTGTGACGGCGACACTCCAGAACCTCGCCAAGGACCCCGTCGTGACCGTCCAAGGTCGGGGCAGCAACGCCGGTCGTACCCGCCGTGACGAGGCCAGGGACAACGCCCTGTTCCGCGCGGGCCTGGAAGTCGAGGGCGACCGTCTGCTGCCGATCACGATGGACCTCGGTGCCGACGCCTATCGCTACTCCGGGGAGCTCGGAGCGTACGCGAACAACTGCGGTGTCGAGCCTCGGTGGCATGACGGGCGGCTCGTGGCTGTGCGCAGTGTGCCCGTTCCACAACACGACACCCACCGCGCCGTGCCACGGACCGACGAACGATGGGGATACGCGGCGCTCGCGACCGACCCGCTTCCGGTTCTCGACGATCTCGCCGACGAGATGGCGGCGTACCTGGACTCGCCGGCTTGGAGCACAGCAGACCTCCAGGACAGGCCCGGACTGGCCGACCGGAAGGAGGCCGACCGACGGGCCGCCGCGCTTGAGGTCTCTCGGCTCCGCGACGGCATCGCGTGGTTGCGACGGGACGAGCGCCTGCTGCTGGCCTTCCAGCTCGCGAACGAGTCCATGACGAAGCTCAACCAGCGGCGGAAGCGGCCGAGTCGGGGATGGCGGCTGTTCCAGCTCGTGGCCATCGTCAGTCAGCTCGGCGCCCTGGCCTGGCGGGAGCACCCGCAGCACCTCTTCTCCCCCGGGCTCTGGGGTGACGACCAGGGCGTGGACCCGACCGAGGCGGCAACCGTCGTCTGGTACCCGACCGGCGGTGGCAAGACCGAGGCGTACCTCGGACTGGTGCTGGTGTGTATGTTCTACGACCGCGCCAGGGGCAAGGCGGTCGGTGTCTCGGCCTGGTGTCGTTTCCCCCTCAGGTTGCTCACCCTGCAGCAGACACAGCGGCAACTCGACGTCGTCGCTGCCGCGGACATCGTCCGGGACCTGAACGCCGAGAGGCTCAAGGAGGTCGGCGGTGACCCCGGGTGGCCGTTCTTCATCGGGTTCTACGCCGGCGGCGGCAACACGCCGAACTCCCTGACCGCCGACCGCACACTCGACCGCCTTCGGGCGAGCGAGGCAGAGCGCCACGCGTTCCGCCTGGTGCACGACTGCCCCTACTGCGGTGAGCGGTCGGTGCACATCCCGCCGCCCGACCCCCAGCGCCTCAGGCTGGAACACGTCTGCGGCAACGAACGGTGCGGCAAGGTCCTCCCGATCGTCGTGGTGGACACGGAGATCTACCGCTACCTCCCTACCGTCGTGGTCGGCACGCTGGACAAGCTCGCGAACATCGGACTGTCGGACCGGTTCGGCGCGCTCTTCGGAGATGTCGACTGCTGGTGCACCCCCCACGGGTTCGGTCGGGGCGGCAAGTGCCACGAGCGCCATGCCCCAGGCCACCCGAAGTCGCCTCCGAAGCCCTTGGGGGCTCCCCTCTACGACCCCTCCCCGTCGTTGGAGATCATCGACGAACTCCACATGGTCAACGAGGAGCTCGGTGCGTTCTCGGGGCACTACGAGGGGCTCCTGGCGGAGGTCCAGCGCACGCTAACGGCCCGACAGCGCCCCGACGGACGGGGCGTCCGGATGAAGGTGGTCGCGACCACCGCGACCATCCGTGGCGAGGACCGCCAGAGCGAACACCTCTTCGGCCTGCGGTCGGTGGTGGTTCCTCTTCCCGGCCCCAACCTCGACGAGAGCTTCTACTGGCGTCTCGACCGGGGTCTTCCCCTGCGTCGCTTCGTCGGGGTCATGCCGACACGGGGTACGGCGGAGATGACGCTGGTCAGGATCCTGACGTCCGCACACCGGGCTCTGTGGAAGCTCGACCAGCGTCGGGATCTTCCCCCGGCTCTCGAAGCCTGGCCAAAGGAGGAGCTCCGCGCAGTCGTCGACCTGTACCGCACGAGTCTCACGTATGCGACGACGCTCGTGGACTTCGGTCGTATCCGGCGCTCGCTGGACACCCAGGTCAACGAGGCCCTGCGCAGGGAGGGGTTCCCCGATCTCCGCGTAGCCGAGCTGAAAGGCGAGACGCGCCTGGACGAGGTCCGCGGTGTCCTGGACGACCTGGGCAGCACAAACGGCAGCACGGGCATGGTCGTCGCGACGAGCATGGTCAGCCACGGGGTCGACGTGGACCGGTTGAACCTCATGCTGTTCAACGGGATGCCCAGGTCCATGGCCGAGTACATCCAGGCGTCGTCACGGGTCGGCCGTAAGTACCACGGCCTCGTGTTCATGCTCTTCAACCCGGTGAGAGAGCGGGACCGGTCGCACTACCGGTACCACGGCAAGTTCCACGAGTACCTGGACCGGATGGTCGAGCCGGTGGCTATCAACCGCTGGAGCCGGTTCGCCGTGCGCAGGACCCTTCCTGGGATACTGATGGGCCATCTCCTCCAGATCGCCAACCGGGACTGGTGGCGAGCGGGTAACGCGCCAGGGCACCTGCACGACCTCTCGAAGATGCAGGCCGCGCTCCGTGATCCTTCGATCGGAGGGCTCGAGGGCGTCCAGCTCACCGAACTGCTGGAGGCACTTCACACGGTCTTCCAGTCGGATCGCCCGGAGGGCCAGGAGCTCCACAGTGATCTCGAGGACATGGTGGAGCATGCACTGGCCAGCCTCCGCTCCACCGGGGCCTCTGCCGGCCTCTCCGGTGGCAACAACCGCGGATACCGCGCCACAGGCGACTACCTGGGTCTCGAATACCGGCCCATGACGAGTCTCCGGGATGTCTCCGAGGGTATCCCGTTCCACATCGTGTCCGACGGCAGGAGGTCGTGATGGCGTTCAACCCGAGGCACGACGACATGGCCCGCGACCGGGGTCAGGTCCTCTACCGGTACCGTCCCGGTCAGACCTTCGACCACCGCGGCGGCTACACCGCTCAGGTGGTGCAGTTCGGACGGGACGAGGAGTTCGACGGCCCCTCGCTCGACCGCGAGCACCTGGTCCAAGAGGCCATGCGGTTCGTACGCAGGTGGCGGGCCGCCGGCCGTGCGTTCGCCGCCGGCTCCGACCGGGCACCCGAGTTTCCCGGGGACGAGGACCGACTCGCCGACCGCCATTACGAGGTCGTGGTCCCCGGCAAGGTCTTCTGCCGTATCTGGCCTCGGGTGGTGCGCTGTGCCAGTGGCAGCTGCGGACATGTCTGGTCAGCCAGTGACCCCCGGCCGGGAACGGATGACTGGCCGCCGGCCTGCCCCGCGTGCGGAAACGCCGTCGGCAACCGGCAGCTCCAGTTCGTGTTCGCACACAGGTGCGGCGAGATGTCGCCCATGTACCCGCCGAGCAAGTGCCCTAGGGGACACACCCGGTTCAGGCTGGACGACCGTGCGAGTCGGTTCCGTGACTTCCGCTGGGAGTGCATGACATGCGGCTTCCCGCTGGGCGTGCAGTGGAGCTGCAGCAACTCGTCCTGTAGCTTCCCGGACAAGTTCATGCAACCCCTGCTCCACACGGCGGGGACAGCGCACGTCGGCCAGGGCCTGACGCTCGTGAACGTGACCACGACCGAAGAGGCCACCCGCCAGGGCAACCCCCTGTACACGGCCGCCGTACTCGGCTGGTGGCTCGGTGAGATCACCGAGGAGGAGTTCCGGCGGCTCACGGACGGGCACACGGTGGACGTCCCCGACGAGGTCGTCGAGAGCATCCGTGTGATGGAGGAGGCCGGGCTGCACGACCAGGCACGTGCGCTGCGGGCGCGCTTCATGCCCGTAGAGGTGGACCATCTGAGGGAGCGGGTGGGCAAGGCTCTCGGACTCGACACCGAGAGCGACGACGCCCGCGGGCTCGCAGCCGAGCTGCACACCTACCGTCGGGTTCTCAATCTGGAGCGCCTGGGCGTCCCCCGCCTTCAGCGGGAGGCACGCAACGCCGAGCGCCGCACTCTGTATGAGCGCTACCCCGAGGTCCTCGCGGCTGCTGGCCTCGGCCGGGACACCTGCCTGGTGAGCGATCTCCCGATCACCTACCTCGCGATCGGCTACAGCCGGACGGGTTTCAGCCCCGAGGAGGCGGATCTCGTGCCCTACCGAGGACGCGCCTCACGGGGCACCCCTGAGAAAACCCTGCTCTACGCGCACCCCACACAGGCGGAGGCGCTGCTCTTCCCGGTGGACAGGGAACGGGTGAGCCGGTGGTTGGTCCGCAACGAGCTCGTGAGTCGACGCGCCCTCGACGACGCCGGCGGCGTCGCCCAGTGGCTGGTGCACCAGCTCGGTCCGAGCGACGGCAAGGCCCTCTCCCACGAGACCCGCCCGGCACCGGGGCATCCCGACCTGCCCGTCCACGAGCTGTTCGGTCTGCTCCACTCCCTGTCGCATCAGCTCCTGCGGGCGCTGGCAGTCGACAGTGGCTACAGCGAGACCAGCCTGTCCGAGTACCTGTTCCCGTACGACCTGGCCTTCGCCATCTATCCCAACGGCGGAAGCGAGTTCAGCCTCGGTGCCATGCGGACCGTACTCGAGCAGAACCTCGACGCGGTCGTGAGCCGGGCCGTCGACAACGACTCCTGTCTGTACGACCCCAACTGCATGATCACGAACGAGGGTGCGGACCACGGTTGCCTCCAGCTCCCCGAGACGGCCTGTCAGTCCTGGAACCGGAACCTCTCCCGCTGGCACCTGTTCGGCTCCCCGGACGGCTCGAAAGTCGGGTACTGGGACCCAACCCTGTGAATGCCCGGTGGGGAGGGGCCCGTCCTATGCCCTCTCCACACCGGCCCCGCCAGACGTCGCAGGGCCCGTCGAACGCCGATCGTCCACAAGTGGAGCATGAGTGACCCCCTTTCCGCAGCACGCGGAGAGGCGTACGGAACGTTCACGTGGCCCTCGCGTCGGCAGAGCACCCCACTCAACTACCCATCCAAGGCCTGAACGGCATACATGGATAATCGCAACCAGTATCAGAAACCGGAAACAGGCTGGACATTCGGCGTGACGTACGACATAGCAGCTCCGGAGCCGGCGGGCATGGTCGCCTCGCTGAGTTCGCTCGGGTACTCCCTGCCTGCCGCCATCGCGGATCTCGTGGACAACAGCATCTCCGCGGGGGCGTCCACGGTCGACGTCGAGTTCACCTGGGCCGGGCAGGACTCCTGGATCGCCGTCGCCGACGACGGTGCCGGGATGACCGCCGGCGAGCTCGTGACCGCCATGACCGTGGCCGCGCGAGGCCCTGCGGCGCCCCGAAGCGCTACGGACCTGGGGCGCTTCGGCGTCGGCCTCAAGTCGGCCTCGTTCTCACAGGCCCGGCAGCTCACCGTCGCCACCGCCACCAGCGGCGAATGGCACGTGCGCACGTGGGATCTCGACGTCGTCGAGAGGTCGGGCGAGTGGCGACTGCTACGCGGCGCGGACGAGACGACCGGCGAGTTGCTCGACAGGATCCGGGGTGACGCGGACCACGGCACCGTCGTGTTGTGGCGGCGCCTCAACGGCTACCACGTCGACGCGGTGACGGTGGAGGACGAGCGGACCCAGAAGCAGTTCTACTCGGAGGCCGCCCGCACGGAGTCCCATCTGGGCATGGTCTTCGGCAGGTTCCTCACCGGAAGCCGACGTCGCAACCTGCGTGTGTCGGGCAGCCCCGTCGAGCCCTGGGATCCCTTCCTGTCCCGCCACCCGTCCGTTCAACCACTTCCGGTCGAGCGTCTGCGGTCGGGGGCGGGTTCCGTACGGGTGGAGGCGTTCGTCCTCCCCAGCGCCCAGAGGCTCGCCCCGGACGAGTACGAGAAGGCCGGCGGCCCGCGTGGGTGGCTCGACCAGCAGGGGTTCTACGTGTACCGCCGGGACCGTCTCATCCTGGCCGGTGACTGGCTCGGACAGCGCGGTTTGCGCCGCGAGGAGAAGTACAACCTGGCGCGGATCGCCGTGGACATCCCCGCCGAGACGGATGTCGAGTGGGGGGTCGACGTCCGGAAGTCCAGCGTCGTCCCGCCGGTCGCGCTGCGCTCTCATCTGCGGCGCATCGCCCTGCAGGCCAGGAGAAGGGCCGCCGACGTGCTTCGGCACCGTGGGCAGATCGCTGCGCGCACGCACGGGGATCCGCTCGTGTACGCATGGAACGTCCGCCGTGTCGACGACCAGGTCGCCTGCAGGATCAACCGGGGCCACCCTCTGGTGAAGGCGGCTCTGCGCTCCGGCGGTGCCGGCTCGGATGACGTTCGTGCCCTGATCCGTCTGCTTGAGGAGACGGTGCCGGTCGCCGCCCTTCGCGTGATGCACGAGACGGACACCAGCGACGACCCCGAGCCCTTCGGGGGCCCCGGCCCCGCCGACGCCGAGGCTACGGAGGTCGCACAGCGCATATACGAGGCGCTGGTCTCAGACGGCCGCTCGCCTGCGGCCGCTCGCGAACGCCTCCGGACGATGCCCCCCTTCGACCAGATGCAGGGCTTCTGGAACGGGTGAACCCGTTGTCGGTGCCCGCCCCTACTCTGCCCCATGCCGTTCCCGCCCAGCCGGAGGTCTGCCGTGAGTTCCACCCCCGAGGACTCTCTCGAGTCCCTTGCCAAGGCCCGTCGCCTGGTTCTCGCACTGCTGTCGCAGGACCGTCAGCCGACGCCGGACGAGGTACAGAACGCGGTCACCGTCATCTTCGGGATGCTGGCCGGCCAAGGCGAGGTTCTCGACCGTGACCAGCTGGCCAAGGAGATCGAGGTCCTGACGGCGGTCTTCCAGGAGGGCTCCTCCGGGCTGGAGAGCGACAGCGGGCACGAGCCCTGGCTGCCCGAAGCCAAAAACGACCGGGCCTGGGACTTCTGGGAACGCTACCGCCGTTACCTGGAGGACGTCCGGAACCTCCCGCCGCTCGTCGTGCGTCGGCTGGACCAGAGCACGGACGAGGTCCTGAGCCAGCTCGAGGACCCGCGCCGTGTCGGCTCGTGGCGCCGGACGGGCCTGGTGATCGGGCAGGTCCAGTCGGGCAAGACCGGCCAGTACATCGGGCTCGCCGCGAAGGCCGTGGACGCGGGGTACCAGTTCGTGGTGATCCTCGCCGGCATCCACAACGACCTCCGGAGCCAGACCCAGCTCCGTGTCGACGAGGGGCTCCTGGGGTTCGACACCCAGCACCAGCAACGGTCCAACCAGAACGGGAAGTCCCGCCTCATGGGTGCCGGCAGGATGCCGGGCGCCAAGAAGCTCGACATCGCGTCCCCCACCAACAGCTCGGAGAAGGGCGACTTCGGCCGGCAGGCAGCCAACGCCGTCAACTTCCCGCTCGGCCGTTTCCCGGTCGTTCTCGTCGTCAAGAAACACTGGAAGATCCTCGACTACCTACGGACGTGGGTGACCGAGGTCCAGGGCACGGAGGACGAGAGCGGGAACAAGGTCGTACGCGACATCCCGCTGTTCGTCATCGACGACGAGGCGGACAACGCCTCCATCAACACCGAGCGCGATCCCGACGCGGATCCGACCAGGACCAACGGCGCGATCCGTGAGCTCATGAGGAGCTTCGAGAAGTCGGCGTACGTCGGGTACACCGCCACCCCGTTCGCCAACATCTACATCGACCCCGACGTCGACCACGCCGAACTCGGCGCCGACCTCTTTCCAGACAGTTTCATCCGCACCCTGCCCTCTCCGACCAACTACCTCGGTCCGGAGCGGGTGTTCGGTCTGCAAGTCGACAACGACGACGAGGAGGACGTGCCCCCGCTTCCGCTCGTACGCCCCGTGAACGACGCCGAGACGTGGATCCCGAGCAAGCACAAGTCCTCCTTCGTCCCCTCCGACGACCTGCCACGGTCCCTGCGCGAGGCGATCGCCTCGTTCGTCCTCGCCAGCGCGGCACGGCGGGTGCGTGGGCAGACGAAGGTGCACAACTCCATGCTGGTGCACGTCACCCGCTTCACGGCGGTCCAAGGGATCGTCCGCGACCAGGTGGACGACTACCTGCGGCTCCTCGTGGACTCGCTCCGCGACCGGTACGGACAGGCACCGCAGCGCATGGCGGAGTTCCGGACCCTGTGGGAGCGGGACTTCGTCCCCACCACGGACCACTTCCCCGCGGACGAGGCCCGACGCGTCACCTGGGAGGACGTGTCGAGCCAGCTCATGCCCGCGCTACGGAAGATCGTGGTCAAGACGGTCAACGGCGCCTCCCGCGACGCACTCGACTACTACGAGCACCGCAGGACCGGTCTCTCGGTCATCGTGATCGGGGGCCAGAAGCTCTCCCGGGGGCTCACCCTGGAGGGGCTGACGGTCAGCTACTACCTGCGCACGTCCAGCACGTACGACACCCTGCTCCAGATGGGACGCTGGTTCGGATACCGGCCGGGACACGAGGACCTCTGCCGCCTGTACACCACTCCCGATCTGCAGGCGAAGTACATCGAGGTGACTGCCGCGACCGACGAACTGCGTCGTGAGGTCGAGGAGATGGCGGCGTTGAACCTCAGTCCGAGGTACTTCGGCCTGAAGGTCCGCGCCTCGTCTCTGGGTCTCGCCGTCACGGCTGCCAACAAGATGCGCCAGGGCACGAAGGTCATGCTCAGTTACTCCGGGGAGGGGCCGGAGACGGTGATCTTCGACGTCTCCGACGGGGTCCCGGAACACAACCTCAAGGTGCTCGGGGACTTCGTACGCAGGCTCGACGGCCTGGCCACCGCCGACCAGAAGACGGCGGGCGCCAACGTGACGTGGAAGCAGGTGCCCTCCGACGCTGTCGTGGACTTCCTCACCCACTACGAGACCGACCGCATGGCCCAGCGAGTTCGCCCCCGCTTCATCGCGAAGTACATCGAACAGTGCATGGCCGTAGGTGAGCTCCCGCAGTGGACGGTGGTCCTGGTGGGCAAGCAGGCAGCCGAGGACCCGCAGGACATCGCCGGTTACAGCCTGGGGCCCGTGAAACGCTCGGCGCTCAACAATGTCGAGAGCGACGGTCGGTACACGATCCGCCGCCTGCTCAGCCCTCCCGACGAGTACCTCTTCGACCTCGATCCTGACCAGGTGAAAGCCGCCCTGGAAGCTACACAGAGGGCCGCTGCCATCAAGAAGCGGGAGAAGGTGCCCCAGTCGCCTTCGGGAGACCACGTCCGCTGGCAACGCCGGGCCGACCAGGCACTGCTGCTCGTCTACCTGGTCGAACGGCCAGCGGCCGAGGACGGTGGGGCCCGGCCGCCGCTGGTGGGCTTCAAGGCGAGCTTCCCGCGCTCCGAGCACCAGTCCGACACCGAGTACGTCGTCAACGCCATCTGGCAGAAGGAGGGTCTTGACGCCCTCGACGACGGGGAGGACGACGAGTGACCGTCACCGAGTCCGAGTGGCGTGACCTGGAGGCACCCCAGGGTGCCCCGGGTCGTTCCCGTATCCGCCTGCACCCAGACGCCCCGTTGGACGTCTTCCTCTCCGTCTCCCACCCGGCACGGCAGCGCATGCTCGTGCTCAGGGCGGACGCTCGCTCCGCCGACCACATCGTGCGCTCCGTGCGCCAGCTGCCTCGCGCTGCCGGGCTGGAGATGAACGTGAGCGCCGTGTCGCGTCTCGAGTACGAGCTACAGGTGGTCCTCACCGCCGACGAGCTGCGCGAGGTGTTCAACCCGCTCGTCACGGACGTGGCTGACACGGTCCGAGAGGCCCCTGGGGCCGCAGCAGCCCTGACAGCAGCGGTGGAAAGGTTCGAGCGGTGGCAGGACCTCCTTCGCGTCGTCGGCAGAGACGGTCTCGGCCCCGAGGCCCGCCGTGGACTCGTCGGCGAGCTCCTGGTGCTGCGCGACCACATCCTGCCCGTCGTCGGGCCGGCCGAGGCCGTCGACGCGTGGACGGGGCCGAGCGGAGCCAACCAGGACTTCCAACTGCCCGGAGTCGCCGTCGAGGCGAAGGCCAGCACCGCCAAACGACCCCGCAGCATCCGGATCGCCAGCGAGCGCCAGCTGGACGACACCGGCACGCCTGCGCTCCTGTTGGCGTTGGCGATGCTCGACGAACGTCGGGGTGGCTCAGGAGAGAGTCTGAACCGCTTGGTGGACCGCATACGCGAGCAGCTCACGAGCCCCGTCGTCCGAGCCGCCTTCGACGGTCGTCTCGTGCAGGCCGGCTATCTCCCCGGCCAGCAAGACGTCTACGAGGAGCCTCGCTACACCGTTCGCGACCTGCGCTTCTGGCACGTGGGGGAGAATTTCCCGAGACTCGTCGAGGCAGACCTTCCAGAGGGGGTCGGTGAGTGCTCCTACCACGTGAACACCTCGGGACTTGACCACCACCGCGCCACGACCGACGAGGTGACCGCAATGATCGGGGGACCCAATGCCTGAGCTCGACCTGTCCCAGTACGCCCACGACGTCGTCACGGACGTCCAGGCCACCGCCGACGCCGAGGGGACCACCACCCCGGAGACGTTCACCCGGCGCGTGTTCGAGGACCTGGAACGGGCCGGCATCGTGTCCAACACGTTCACCGCCTACCACTCGGCTCGCGGTCATCTCGTGCACGGGTACGGCATCGGGGACTCCGGGGAGTGCCTCGACCTCTTCGTGACCGACTTCGACCTGGACCCGCTGGAGTCCAAACTCACGAAGGGGCAGGCGGAGACCGCGTTCAGGCGCCTGCTGACGTTCGTCCGCCGGTGTCGGGACGGGCTGCGTCAGCACATCGACGAGTCCTTCGACGTGTACGACATGTGCGCGGCAGTGGAGAAGGCGCTCACCGAGGTACGGAGGATCCGGCTCTTCCTGCTCAGCAACCGCGTCGGCACGAGTACCTCCTTCCCGCCCACCGAGTTCGACGGCCTTCCGGTGACCCACGAGGTGTGGGACCTGGCGCGGCTGCACCGCCACGAGACGTCCGGCAGCATCAGCGAGCCCATCGTGGTCACGTTCGATCCTCCGCTGCCCTGCGTCTCGGCACCCAGCAGCGAGCCGGACCACTCGGTGACCATGGCCGTGATCCCCGGCCGGAGACTGGCCGAACTGTACGGGGAGTACGGGACCAGACTTCTCGAGTTGAACGTCCGGTCCTTCCTGCAGGCCCGCGGATCAGTCAACCGAGGAATCAGGGAGACCCTGCTGCACTCACCGGGCAGGTTCCTGGCGTACAACAACGGCATCACGGCGACCGCGTCCCAAGTCGACTTCGTACACGGCCCGGACGGCGCCCCCACGGGCATCTCCCGGGTGCACGGGCTCCAGGTGGTGAACGGCGGTCAGACCACGGCCTCGTTGCACTACGCCTCGAGCCGGGACAAGGCCGACCTGTCTCACGTGACCGTCCAGATGAAGCTGACGGAGGTCTCTCCCGAGCGGCTCTCGGAGATCGTCCCGATGATCTCCGAGTACTCCAACACTCAGAACCGCGTGACGCTCGTCGACTTCAGCTCGAACCACGCGTACCACGTGGCCGTCCAGCGGATCACCCGATCCCTGTGGGCACCGGCGCCGGACGGCAGCGGCCAGGAGACCCACTGGTTCTACGAGAGGGCGCGCGGCCAGTACACCGACGAGGTGGCCAAGGCCCGGACACCGGCGAAGCAACGCACCTTCAAGAAGCTCAACCCGACCAGTCGGAAGTTCACGAAGGCGGACCTCGCGAAGTACGTCAACTCCTGGAGTCTTCTCCCGTTCAGCGTCAGCCGCGGAGCGCAGAAGAACTTCGTCGCGTTCATGGACCGGATCAGCGAGGCGCCCCCTCGGGTCGACGTCCGGTACTGCCAGCGCGTTATAGCCATGGCGGTCCTCTTCAAGGCAGTCGACCGCATCGCGGCGAACCACGAGGCGGGCAGCTACAAGAGCATGATCACGACCTACACCATGGCGCGCTTGGCGCTCGCCACGGAACAGCGCATCGATCTTGACAGGATCTGGCGTGAACAGAGGATCTCGCCGGCCCTCGAAGCCGCCATCGATGATCTGTGCCCCCGGGTCATGCGGGTCGTCACCAGGCCACGTGAGGGCAACCACGTGGGAGAGTGGGCCAAGAAGCCCGCCTGCTGGGACGCCGTCTCCCGCGTGCCCTGGTCCGTTCCTCGCGACTTGGAGGGCGAGCTCCGTGATCACCCGCTGGACGACGAGGCCCTCGCGGGCGGTGCGGAAGGTGACCGCGGGGCGAGCGACGAGGTGACCTCGATCCCGGCGGACGAGTGGTACGCCATCGAGCGATGGGCGAAGGAGACGCACAACCTGGATCCCTCGCAGCGGCAGCTCACGCAGTACGTCGGCCGACGACTCGAACTCGGACAGGAGATCCCCGAGCCACAGGCGGTACAGGCACTGCACGCGCGCAACGAGGCGCTCTCGCTCGGGTTCGTCCCCGGCCCGTAGGTCCGACTCGTCCCGGCCCTCAAAGCTCCCCGCGCTCGAGCAGGTCCCTCATGGCGTCCTCGGCGCGGCGGAGCACGATCCGCCCGTCTCCGTCGCTGAAGGCCAGGAGATCCGCCCCGGGTGCGATGCCCGCCTCCGCGAGCAGGCCGACGGGGAGCTCGACCCGCCCATGATCGTCGACACGGAGCTCTGCTGGTTCACGAAGCATGGGACGAGTGTGGCACCCTCACACCCGTAGGCCGACGACGGGCAGGGGCTGAGGTATGCCAGCACGTGAGGACACCACGAGCGGGGAGTGGGTCAGCACGGAGCTGAGCGGCCATCTGCGCGGTCGGCGCACCCGCGACACGAAACCGGAGGTGGACCTCCGGCGCGCCGTACACCGGCTCGGTTTCCGGTTCCGTCTGCAGCGCAAGGTGGCTGCCCGTTGCACGGCGGACTTCGTCCTGCCCAGGTACGGCGTGGCGGTGTTCGTCGACGGGTGCTTCTGGCACGGTTGTCCTGTGCACGGCCCGAAGACTTTCCGCGGCCCGAACGCGGCCTTGTGGGAAGCGAAGATCGAGACCAACAAGGAGCGCGACCGCCGGAACACCGCAGCAGCCGAGGTCGCCGGCTGGACCGTCGTCCGTTTCTGGGAGTGCGAGATCCGGGCGGACGTCGAGCGCACTGCGCTCAGCGTCGCCCGGCAGTGCGCCCAGACTCACGAGCCTGGGTCGGCACCGTCTCCCGTCCGTGGGTCCCGGTCAACGCGTCCGTGAACAGGTCGCCCGAGACGCTCTCCCGGGCCACGCAGTACTTGCTCAGGGGGCACGCCTCGCAGAGCGGCTCCCTGGCCCGACAGAAGCTGCTTCCGATGAGCCGAAGCGCCGCCATACGCAGAGGCGCGTCCTCGCCAGCTCCGACGAGCTTCACCAAGTCCACTCGACCGTCGCTGAGCCTGTTCGTGCGATCCGAGTCGCTGCCGTGCAGACGGGCTGCGACGCGCAGCGCCCCCTGCCCGACCCACAGGAGATCCTCGCCAACCAGCAGCCGGTAGACCGTCGTCTCCGCCGGCTTCAGCTTCAGCTGCTCGCGGACCTTCTCCTCGTCGCCCCAGACGCTCGGCTGATCGATCACCGCGGTGAGTCGGGCGACCCGGGCCTTCGCCGCCTCGGAGGGTGCCGCCGCAGTAAGTGTCTCGAGCGCGGCTCTGCTCAGGGACGTCTGCCCCCGCACGACCCCGACCATCTCCGCAAGCTGCGCGGGCTGGATCCGGGTCCCGGACAGTATGGCCACGACCGCAGCCTGCAACCCGGACATCTGGTCGCCCGGAAGCTGGTACCAGTCCTCCGACTCACGCCGCTCCTCGGCCCAGGCGGTCAGATCCCTTCGCACCGTGCGCCAGTGCGGCTGGAGTCCGCCCTCGATCGGCTGCTCGTCACTCACGGGGAGCAGGGCCTCCGCCGCAGCCTCACCAAGGAGGGGCGGCACCGCGTTACCAATCTGGCGGAAGGCGTCACTGCGCGTGCCAGCGAAGCGGAACCTGTCCGGGAAGGTCTGCACCCGCGCGGCCTCCCGCACGGTGAGGGTGCGCGGCTGGTCCTGGTCCGGGTGGATGTACCAGTAGCCGTCCTTGGCGATGTGGGCGGTGATCGACCTGCTGAGGTCCGCCCAGTCGAGCTTCTTGTACTTGTCCGTGAAGTGGTTGGCCTTGTAGCGCTGCAGTTCCGGCGAGATCTGCGAGTACAGGGTCCTGGAGTCCATGCTGGAGAAGATCTCCGCGTCGTCCTTCCGGACCCGTCGGGTCATGTGATCCCACACCCGGTCCTTGCGCGCCCACTTACGCATGTCCTGAGCGAACTTGGACAGCTCGGACGGCTCGTCGTACGGCAGTTCGCGCTGCCCGACGCGCTCGGTGGGCACCACAGGCAACACCGGCAGGTCACCGATGGCGTCACGCAGCGTGGTCCGCTGCTCGTGCTCCAGCTCCTGACGCCACGCGAAGCGCTCCACGTCGTTCCTCGCCAGCAGGATCAGTCGCTTCCTGTGCTGCGGAACACCGTACTTCCACGCATCGACGAGACGGACCTGCGTCGCGTAGCCGAGGTCCTCCAACTGCTCCTCGATCGTGCGCACCACGAAGAAGTCGTCACCGAGACCCATATCCGGCACGTTCTCCATGAGGACCGCACGCGGCCGGAGGCGCTTGACGACGTCGAGGTAGGCGCTCCACAGTTCCTTGCGGCGATCATGGGGATCGCGGCCGTGATGCTCTACAAGGCTGCGGATCTTACTCCGACCGGCCCTGCTGAACGGCTGGCAGGGGGGGCCGCCGGCCACCAGATCGATCTTGGCCGGCGCGAGCATCTCGACGAGCCTGTCACGCTCGTCAGGATTACCCAGGTCCATGTGGAGGCTCATGCCCGGGAAGTTCGCAGCATGCGTCTGGAGCGCCCGCTCGTCGAAGTCGACCGCGGCTGCGACCGTCCACCCGGCTCGCTCCAGTCCGAGGCTCAGTCCACCCGCTCCGGAGAAGAGGTCGACGGCCAGACGCTTGTCAGCACCGAAGCCACCGAGCCACTTGCCGAAGTTCTCGGGCTTGCAGCTGTTCCTGTGACGCCTGAGCTCCAGGCAGTCACTCCGCTCCAGAGGCACCCCATAGTGCTGCCTGCGCACCGCGTCAACCTCCATCGGACGAGAAGAACGAGCACCAGGAGATCACACAACCTCTGGCAAGATCAAGAATCCGGCGTCCACCTCGGATGACTGGATCGATTGGGACGCCCCAGGCGCCCCGAGAATATTACGCGGCGCCCACCCCTGCGGCCGAAAGCAGCCCCCGGTAGCTCCATAGAGGGTCAAGCATGCGGACAAACACTGACAAGATCACCAGGAGTCCTTCTATACATGCCACCCCGCAATGGGGCATCGCTCGCGGCAACACAGCGGCTTCCGCCCCGAGGTGAGCCAGCATCCTGCGGTCGGCCGATCCCATGGTCGGACTGGAAGGCCCCCGAACGTTCGGGGAAGAGCCGGAGGGCTACGAACGCTGACGCGAGCCAGGAGCTTCGAGCCACCTGCTGGCGCCCGCTGTTGGCACGAGGTTACCGACCCGGAGATCGAGAGAAGCCTCCCTCCCTCTTGCTAAGTGGAATACCCAGAGCCTCCCGTTGATTGGCTTTCTTGCGGAGATCACGCAGAGGGAGACGCTGGTGACCGACCTGAAGCTGTTCCGGCTGGACACCGACGGCCACAGGACGTCGAGCTGCGCGGTTCCACGGTGACGCTGGAAGTGGAGCTGCAGCGGCGGGTCGAGGCGGGCATGGAGGCCATGCTCGGTATCCGCTTCCTGGCGTCGGAGTACCCGACGGGGCCTTGGCATCGGGGCCGGATCGATTCGCTCGGCTTGGACGAGAACGGCACACCTGCGCTGATCGAGTACAAGAAGGGCGCCGACAGCGGTGTCCTGTCGCAGGCGGTCTCCTACCTGTCGTGGCTGGATTCCGCGCGTCACGAGTTCGAGGCACTGGTCAAGGAGAAGCTGGGCTCCGAGGCCGCCGAGTCGATCGACTGGCGGAACCCTCGGATGGTCTGCATCGCCGCTGGCTTCTCGCACCACGACCGAGTCGCGGTGCACCGTCTGCGCGAGCGGGTCGACCTCGTGCGCTACCGCGTCTTCGAGGGTGGGCTGCTGAGCCTACTACTGATCGAATCCACGCCCGGCTCCACGAGACGGGTCTCACACGGGCGCCAGTGCCGCGAGTGGGAGGTCACGGCTGGCGCCGTCGGCGAAGGCGGGAAGACGTCCGCTCTGGCAACTGCCACCGCGGGTGCGGTTCCTGGCTGCCTGCGGGACCTGTACGCAGAGCTGGACGAGGCCCTCACCGCCTGGGGCGAGGTCGAGGTGGCTCAGCTTCGGCACTACATCGCCTACCGCCGGATGGTGAACGTCGCCTCCGTCATCTTCCGCCCGAAGCACGAGGCGATCCTGGTCTACCTCAAGGTCGACCCGGACACGGTCGAGCTGGAGGAGGGCTTCTCGCGCGACATGCGCGGTATCGGCCACCTCGGGACCGGCGACCTTGAGGTGCGTGTCGCCTCGGCAGCCGACCTGGAGAAGGCCGGACCGCTGATCCGGCGGGCATGCGAGGCGGCCTGACGCAAGAGGAAGGGCGGCTGGTGCGTCGGCTTCTCGATGCACCAGCCGCCCTCATCCGTCTGCGGTCCGTCGGCCCCGGGCCGGTCGCTATCACGCTCATGCCTCCGGTCCAGCCAGGACGAAGTCGTCCTGGGTCAGCTCCGCTCGGAGCCTCGCCTCAGCGACGTCGGCATAATGCGAGGACAGCTCGACCCCCACGAACTGCCGGCCCTCACGCAAGGCGGCGACGCCCGTGGAACCGCTGCCGGTGAAGGGATCGAGGACGGTGCCGTCTTCGGGGCAGATCTGCACGAGCTGCTGCATGATCTCGACCGGCTTCTGAGTTATGTGGACCCGGTCCTTGCGGGGCTGGGAGGCAATGAAGTGGCCGGGCAAGTAGAGGTCCCGGTCCTTTTCAAGGCTGCCCTTGACGCCCCACACGATGAATTCGGCCGACTGCTTAAACCCGCCCTTGCGGGGTCGGCTGGCGGGCTTGATCCAGGGGATCGTGCCGCTCCAGGTCCAGCCCGCCATCTGCAGGGCGTCGGTTGTGGTGGGCTCCTGGCGCCAGTCGGAGAAGACCATGGCGACGGAGTGCTCGGTCGCGGCCCGGTACGCCTCGGTGAGCAGTGCGGTCAGCCAGCTTCGATAGCTCCGCTGGTCGCGGTTCTCGCCGGGGAAGTTCTGCAGGTCGTGCGCCGATCCGGCCGTGACGTACTTGGCGCGGGCGGTGCGGCCGGTGCGGTCCGAGCTGGTGCGTCCGCCGGAGTTGTACGGGGGGTCGGTGATGACGGCGTTGACGCTCTCGTCCGGGAGGGTCTTCAGCACGGTGAGGGCGTCGCCTCGGTGCAGCGTGTAGCTCATGTGCGGGGCCTCTTTCAGGGCACGACGGGACTGGGCCAGCTCCGGAGTGCGGTCAACAGCTAGCGGTCGAAGCGGGGTTGCGCCGGAGGTTAGCGGCGATTTCCGGCCGCACCTAACGAGCCTGTGCCGTGCTTGGGCCCGGGTTCGGCGGTCGTTTGGTGCGGCCGGAATCCCGCTCTACTGTCTCGCCACGTCACCGAGGCGGAGCCCAGCTCCACCCCCGCTGAACCGTGCTGATCCGTGTTGCCGCGTCCAAAAACGTGGGCCGGAAGGCACGTTGCCCCCCGTTCCCGAAGCCGTGAGGAGACCCGGTGCATCGCCTGAGATTACGAGCGCGGCTGGCTGCCGCGCATGACCTGAAACCCGGTGTCCGGGAGCTACCAACTCCCCTGACCCGGGACCGCCCTGAGAGGCGGATTCACATCGGCGCGGTGCCGACGGCTTTGCACGAGAAGTCGGCACCGCGCCTCCTACGAACCGCGAGGAGCCGCTGCGATGCAGCACGCCCTGATACGCCCACGCCCTGACCCAACACCGTTGCCCGGCCGGGCTGTCTGCCCCGGCGAACGGCGCCGGCGATGAAGAAGACCACCGGAGCAGTCGTCGGTCTCTTCGCCTCCGGTCCGCTCCTGCTGGCCGTTCCGATCCTCGCCGTCGGGGCCGGGAGTGCCTCGGCCTCCTGCTCGGCTGGCGGTACACAGGCTGTGGATACCTCAGCCGTCGCCGCTCAGGTGAAGGCGATCCTGGACGGCGGGGGCAAGGGCACGGTCTCCGTGCCGGGCCTGGACGACCCTGCCGAGCAGATCCCCAACGCCAAGACCATCCAGGCCACCGGCGTCGCGATGAACATCCCGGCCCGGGGCCAGATCGTGGCCCTGGCGACCGCCCTGCAGGAGAGCGGCCTGCGAAACCTCACCTACGGCGACCGCGACTCACTGGGCTTGTTCCAGCAGCGACCGTCGCAGGGCTGGGGCACCGCGAACGAGATCCTCGACCCGGTGCACGCCTCGACGAAGTTCTACGAGGCGTTGGAAAAGGTCTCGGGCTGGCAGTCCCTGTCCGTCACCCAGGCAGCCCAGGCGGTGCAGAGGTCTGGCTTCCCGGAGGCCTACGCGAAGTGGGAGCCCTTGGCCACCGCCTTGCAGCAGGCGATCGAGCCTCTGCTGTCGAAGGCCGACGGTACGTCACCGAGCCCTTCGCCCTCCGGCTCGGACAGCACGGCCAGTGCCGCGTCGAGTACCGCGGGCGGCTGTACGGCCGACGGGGACGGCACCGACTTCGGAACCATCCCGCCCGGCGCGGTGCCGACCGGATACAAGATCCCGGCAGACGCTCCGCCCAAGGTCCAGACAGCGATCCGCTGGGCGCTCGGCCAGCTCGGCACCCCGTACCAGTGGGGCGGGAGCTGCACCGACTCCCACGGGAGCGACCCCATGGGCCGCTGCGACTGCTCCTCATTGATGCAGCAGGCGTACAGGGCCGCCGGGGTGACCCTCACGCGGACGACGTACACGCAGGTCAAGGAGGGCAAGCCGGTATCGGTCGACGCTCTCCGGCCCGGTGACCTCGTCTTCACCGAAGGGACTGCCAAAGTCCCGGAACACGTCGGGATGGTCGTCGGTCAGGGCTTGATCGTGCACGCCCCGCGCACCGGCGACGTGGTCCGCCTCGCGACCGTCGCGTCCTGGAAGCCGCGGATTCTCGCGGCCCGCCGAGTCGTCTGACCGGCGCTTCTCCCCCCTCCGCCCCTCCTGCACTGGCGCTTCGCCCCCTCGGGCTTTGGCGTGCACTAAATCGAACTGGAGTTCACAATCATGTACCTCGTCGACAAGGTCGTCCAGCTCGCCTACGACCCCGGGATCAAGCCGAACGAGGGCGGTCTGCCGGGTCTGTCGGTCCTCAAGCAGGTGATGGGCTCGATCAACCTCTTCGGGATCATCGCCGTGGTCGGCGCGCTCGCTGTCAGTGCGGGTGTGTGGGCCTGGGGCCACCACTCCGGCGGCCACCAGGCCGAGGCCAACGGCAAGAAGGGCGTGCTGGTCAGCGCTGGCGCGGCCCTGCTGCTGGGTGCCGCGAACGGCGTGGTGGCGTTCTTCAGCACGCTGGGGAGCCAGGTCCGCTGATGTCTTCCCGCTCTACGAACCCCGGCGTGCGCCGCCGGGCGCTGCTCGGCACCGCTGTCCTGGCGGTGCTCGTCGCCCTCGCCGGCCTGGCCGCCTACCTCACCCGCGACGGCAGGACCTCATCCAAGGCTCCTGCACCGCAGGTGAGTTCGGCTTCCCCCTCCTCCCCGACCGCTTCTGCTTCCGCCTCGTCACGACCGCACGGCAGCCGCGGCGAACTCCCCGTTCCCCCGTCCACGCACGACCCGATCGCCTTCGGCAAGGCGGCAGCCGCGGCGCTGTGGTCGTACGACACCCGCGCCTACTCCCAGCGCGAGCTGGTGGCTGCCCTGCGTGGGTGGCTGACCAGCGAGAAGAAGTACGCCGACACCGCCTCGGTCGACGCGCTCGTCCCCTCGCGCGTGCTGTGGAAGGAGATGGCCGCCAACGGCCAGTTCGCCACCGCCAAGGTGAACGAGGCGCACTTCCCCGACTCGTTCACTCAGGCCCTGCAGGCGGACCCCGGGGCGATCACCACCGCGTACGTCTACGCCGTGACGGTCTCCGGCAAACAGTCGATCGCCTGGAAAGGCTCGTCGCACGGCGGCGCCGAGAACCGCGTCACCACCCTCGCGGTCCAGTGCCGTCCCTCCCAGCCCTGCGCCTTGGCCGGTGTCCTGTCGGCCGTCGCTCCCTGACCCCCGACCCAGAAAGGAGGTACCGCCATGGGAGTCTGCGACTTTCCGCTGATGGACAAGGTCTGCGGCGCCGTCGACTTCGCCACCAACCCCGCCGGGACCGTCACCGACGGCATCGGGGCGTGGATCGCGAAGTCAGCGGGTGAGCTGGCCGCCAGCGCGGCCGATCTCGCCGCCAGGGCCGTCAACGAGACCACCGCCATCGATCTCAACGCCGGTTGGTTCCGGGACAACTACGAGCTGCTGTTGCCCATCGGTCTCGCCTTGACCGTCGGCACGTTCTGCATCCAGTTGATGCTCGCGGCCTGGCGTCGGGACGAACGCGCACTTGCCCAGGCCGCGATCGGCACGATGACCGGCGTCCTCTTCTCCTTCTGCGCCGTCGCCTTCACCTCCGTCGCCATCACGGTGGTCGACGCCCTGTCCGACGGCCTGTTCCAAGCGGCCAACAGCTCGGTGGACGACGCGATCCGCCGCGTCATCAAGGTCAACCAGTTGGGGCCGATGTACGCCCTCGGCTGGACCATCCCATCCCTGGTCGCCTTCGGCTGCGCGATCGGCGCGTTCATGTACTGGGGCGTGATGGTCGCCCGCAAGGTCGGCGTCCTGATCATGGTCGCCCTCGCCGTCTTCGCCGGAGCCGGTGGTGGCTGGGAGGTTGCCAAGCGCTGGAGGAGGGGGTGGATCGAGGCAACCGCGACCCTGGTCGTGTCGAAGCTGCTGATGACCGTGGTTTTCCTGATCGGCGTCTCGGCCATGGGCAAGTCCGACGCCACGGACGGCATGGCCGCCCTCTCCGACGCGATGGCCGGCATCGTCGTGATGGTCCTGGTCCTGCTCTGCCCGTACGCCACGTACAAGTTCGTCCACTGGGCGAGTGACGGCGGCGGACACGACGACCTGCACCGTACCGGCGTCGCCGGCATGGCGGTCGCCGCGGGCGCGGCGAAGACCGCGGGCAGCCTCGCGATGCAGGCCAGCACCGGCACTCCCGCTCCGCAGGGGCCGAGCAAGGTCCCCGGCGCGGGCAGCGACGGTGTCGCCTCCGGCATCAACCCCACCGGCGGCAACCTGAGCAAGGAGGGCATCGACGCCGGACCTCCGAAGCCGCAGACCCGCTTCCGTTACGGCGAGGACCCGAACGCCTCCGGCGACAAGGGCCGCGCCCTGATCCAGCGCCCCGGCATCCCCGCGCTGATCACACGGCCTGCCGACAGCGAAGCAGGAGGCTCCGAGGGCGCTCCCTCCGCCCCTCAGCCCGCTGGCGCGTCGATTCCGGGCAGCAGCTTGACCCGCGTAGGTGCCGTTCCGCCCGGCGGTCCCGCCGCACCACCGCCGCCCTCCACCGGTCCGTCGGCGACCGGCTCCCCGACTCCGACGAACTGGGTCTACCCCGACCAGCCGCCGTCGGGGCCCTGACCCACCACCGAGGGGGCGGGCTGCTTCCCTCCAGCCCACCCCTCCCTCGACCACCCGAAACGGAGTCCTGCCGTGTCCTCCAGAAGAGCGCGCCTGGCCTTCCCGCCCCTTCCCGCCCGCTCCCACTGTCTGGAACCGCCATGTCTGACAACCGCCAGGCCGAAGCCACCACGGCCACCGTGAAGTTCCCGCACCGCAGCAGGCGCGGCATCCTGCTCGGCCTCACCGCCCCGCAACTGATCGTCGTGAGCCTCACCGGCCTGCTCCTGCTCGCCGTGATCCTCGCCCGTGGCGTGGTCGGTGCTCTCGAACTCATCCCGCTGTGGGCCGGCATCGCCCTGCTCGTCTTCGTTCGCTACCGAGGCCGGGCCCTGGCCGACTGGGCGCCGATCGTCACCCGGTACGCGCTCCGCCGGATGCGGGGCCAGCTGATCTGGCTGTGTTGGCCCTCCCGCCGCCCGGTCCGCGAAGGACTCCTCCACCTGCCCGGTACCGCCGCCAGCCTGCGCGTGGTCACCGCGCCCGACCGCCGATACGGCGCGGTCCACGATCCCCACGCCGGCACGCTGACCGCCGTCGTCAAGGTGTCCTCCCGCGCCTACGCGCTGCTCGACCCGGGCACCCAGAACGCCAACGTCAACGGCTGGGGCCGTGCCCTCGCCGCACTGGCCCGCACCGGCCAGGTCGCCCGGATCCAGGTGATCGAGCGCACCGTGCCGGACTCCGGTGACGCCCTTCGCCGGTACTGGGAGGAGCACGGCCGGCCCGATGCCCCGGTGGCCGGCCAGGTCTACAGCGAGCTGATCCAGAGCGCCGGCCCGGCCGCTGCTCCGCACGAGACGTACGTCGCCATCTCGCTGGACGCCAAGGCCGCGCGACGCCTGATCAACCAGGCCGGTGGCGGTCTGACCGGGTCCTTCAGCGTCCTGGCGCAGTTGACCTCGACCTTCGACCAGGCCGCACGCACCGCCGGGCTCAACCCCACCGGCTGGCTCACCGCCCCCGAGATCGCGGCAGTCGTACGAACGGCATACGACCCCAAGGCCCTTTCCGCACTGGACCGTTGGTCCTCCTCCGGGCGCCCCGAGGCCGACGCGGCCGCGGCCGGCCCGGTCGTGGTCGTCGAGACGTCGGACCACATCGCGACCGACTCCGCCGTCCACTGCACGTACTGGGTGGAGAACTGGCCCCGCACCGAGACGTCGGCGGGCTTCCTGCACCAGCTGCTGTTCACCGCCGGAGTGCGGCGGACCCTGTCGCTGTCGTACGAGCCGAAGGGGCTGGACGCCGCCCTGCGTGATGTCCAGCGCAAGAAGGCCAGTGTGATCGCGGACGCGGCCGAGCGGGCGCGGCGTGGTCAGGTCGACTCCGAAGCGGACTCCATCGAGTACCAGGACATCAAGTCCCGTGAGCGCCAGCTCATCGCCGGCCACGCGGATGTCGCCCTGACGGGCCTGCTGACCGTCTCGGCCGACTCCGAGGAGGAGCTTCGTTTGGCCTGCGCGGTCGTGGAGACCGCGGCGGTCGGCGCGCAGCTCGACCTCAGGCCGCTCACCTGGCAGCAGGCCGAGGCGTTCACCGTCGCCGCCGTGCCGCTCGCCCTCGCCGTCTGATGTCGGCCCTCCTCCCTTCCGAAAGAGCGCCCCCATGTCCCGCACCGCCAGCCCGACCGCGCAGGACTTCGTGCCCTTCGCCACCGCCGCGCTCGACTTCCACCGCGCGCTCAACGTGCCAGGCGGTCCTCTCGTCACCACCCGCGCCGAACTGGACGCCCTGCACGCCCATCTCGTCTCGTTGCACGGCCTGCTCGATGCCCACGCCGCCCGCACGGGCCGGCTCACGCCGATCGAGGGCGACCAGCTCAGCGCCGCCCGCACCCGGGTCTGGCAGGCCGCCGACCATGTCCACGCCGCCTACCACGCGGCTCCCCGGCCCGGTTCCGGTGAGGTCCCCGACCGCGAGGCGTGCCAGGTCGGCCTGCCGGAAGGCGCACCGGAGCTGACCATCTGCCAGCGCCACCAGCGCACCGCGCACCTGGTCCGACGCCGTACCACTCGGGCCGACCTCCACGCTCCGTTCACCGGTCTCGTCCGCCACTGACCCTGCCTTCCGTCTGGAGAATCGTTCATGCCCCGTACTCGCGCCAGCGCCTCCCCCTTGTTCGTTCCCCGCAAGTCGTCGCGGGCCGAGCAGCGCGCCGCCCGCGCCGGTTTCGCCGAGGCCCGGCGCCAGGCCCGCCTCGCAGGGACCCCGCCCAAGCGCCGCGACGAGGCGACCCTCGACCCGGAGCTGCGGCCGACCTATCCGCCGCCCGGACGCCCCGGCCCGGCCTCGGCACGAGGTGGCAAGCTCAACCTGCCTGCCCACCGGATGACCACCGCCACCGTGTCCGGGGCCTACCCCTTCCTCGCCGAGGGCGGACTGGGCGCGGAGGGCATCTTCATCGGCCGTGACGTCCACGCGGAGGCCGCGTTCTGCTACGACCCGTTCTCGCTGTACAGCAGCGGCCGGGTCGAGGGCTTCACCAACCCCAACGCGGTCCTGGCCGGGATCATCGGCATGGGCAAGTCCGCGCTGGCCAAGTCCATCGCCACCCGGGCGATCGCCCACGGTTACCGGGTCTACGTGCCCTGCGACCCCAAGGGCGAGTGGACGGCCGTCGCACAGGCTCTCGGCGGCTACAGCATCGCGCTGGGGCCGGGGCTCCCTGGCAGGCTGAACCCCCTGGATGCCCCGGCCCGGCCCGCCTCGGTGAGCGAGGACGACTGGTCAACGGAGGTCCGCAAGCGCCGTCTTCTACTCCTGGCCGGTCTCGCGCGCACCGTGCTGAAGCGCGATCTCCAGCCGATGGAACACACGGCTCTCGATCTCGCGCTGGATCTGGTCGTCACTGAAGCCGAGGCCAACGGCACCGTGCCCCTGCTCGGCAGGATCGCGCACACCCTCGGCTCACCCGAGCACCTTGACCGGGCTCTCGGCGACCAGGCCGGGCGTATGGGGGCCGCAGCGCAGGACCTCGCGCATGCCCTGCGCCGTCTGGTCCACGGCGACTTGAGCGGCATGTTCGACGCGCCCTCGACCGTGGCCTTCGACCCGACCACCCCGATGCTGTCCATCGACCTCTCCCGCCTGGGCGGCTCGGGCGACGACACCGCGCTGGTCCTCGCGATGACCTGCGCGAGCGCCTGGATGGAGTCCGCGCTCGCCGACCCGGACGGCGGCCGACGCTGGGTGATCTACGACGAGGCGTGGCGCGTGATGCGGCACGTCGGCCTGCTGGAGCGCATGCAGAGCCAGTGGAAGCTCAGCCGGGGGCTCGGTATCGCCAACCTGATGGTCATCCACCGCCTCAGCGATCTACTGAGCGCGGGCGACGCCGGCTCACGCGGCCGGGTGCTGGCCGAGGGCCTCCTCGCCGACTGTTCCACCCGCATCATCTACCGCCAGGAGCCCGACCAGCTCGCCGCAGCCGCGTCGCTGCTCGGCCTGACCGGTATCGAGACCCAGGCCGTGTCCGCCCTGACCAAGGGCCGGGGCCTGTGGAAAGTCGCAGGTCGGAGCTTCATCACACAGCACATCCTGCATCCGGCCGAGCGCGAACTGTTCGACACGGACGCCCGGATGCATGCAGACCCCCGCGAGTTCACCGCAACTGTCGGGTCCTCAGTTCCTGGACTGATCAGGGAGGCGCGGCAGTGAGCCCCCGTGAGGTCTCGGGTTCCCGGTCCGGGCTCGCCCCCGGTCTCCGGCTCGGTGCGGTCGAGGACGCCGCCCCGCTCCAGCGCCACCCGACGACCGGCCCGGCCACGAATCCGGGCAGCGGCTCGCCGACAACTGACGGGAACGACTGCCTCCGCCGCAGCCCGAGCCGAGGAGTTCACCGACCTGTTCCGCGAGGCCGTCACGGAGGACTTCGGCGCCGTGGCCCGCCTGCACCAGATGCTCGAGACCGCCTCCGAGTGGTGTCGCGTCCACGGTGCCCGAAGCAGCGCGTCCGAGTTGGACGCCATCGCCTCCCGGTTGACCGACCTCGGCGAGGAGTTGCATCTCGTCGCGGAGAACGTCGACCACGAGATCCACTCCCGGGCGCACCAAGCGGCGGCAGCAGCCCGTCTCTCGCCAGCGGCGTCGGCCCGGGGAACTTCCCCCGGCCAGCGGAACGACGCTCCATCTCCGGTCCCACCATCCGTCACGCGCCCGCTCCCGCGTTCGCGGTGAGGCACCCGTACAGAAACGAGTAACGAACATGCCCGCCTCTCCCGACTCCTCCGCCACCCCTGACTGCCAACCGCAAGACGCTGACGAACGAGCAGCATGGCGGGCGCGTGTCCAGGCCCTGGCCTCTGCCGCCGACGGCATCAGGCAGGCTTCGGACCAGTGGGACGCGGTCTCCGACTCGTACTGCGACGAGGACGGCTGGCCCGTCGACGAGACCGGCTACGCCGACGGCAAGGTGGCCCGGGACGCCGCCGCCTGGGAGCACGTCGAGACCTTCCTGGCCCACGGCCCCGAAGTCCTCGCCGGTGTCCGGGCCGCCGCGCAACCGGCCGACTACATGGACGGCCCGATCAGCGCCGACCTGCTGCGCCTGCGCGGGATCGACTCCGTACTGGAGCGAGCAGGCGAGATCCGCCACGAGTGGGATCAGGTCATCGCACTCATGGAGGGGTCGATGCCCGGGTCGCGGGAGCTCTACGAGGAACGAGCCCGCGAGATCCGCAACTCCGAAGGCTGGCACTACGCCGACGAACTCAGCTACAGCGGAGCGGCGTTGGCCAGGGCTGCCCATCACCTGACCGACCGGATCGGCGATGGCCAGTCCGCGCACACCGGGCGTGTCCAGGCGGCCCTGGCCCGATCCACCGGCCAGCACGGTGCCTCCGCCGCTTCGCCGCCCGCCTCGGCGGCGTCCGACCCCCCTGTCGCGCGGCGCTCGCGCTGAAGCCTCTAGCACTGACGTCCGGCGAGGCCAAACCGTCCGATCGCCGGATCCTCGACGAACGCCACCACCCTCACAGTCCCCGCCCGGCTGCGGCTTCCCGCCGCCGTCGACCGCTGGGGACGGCCGGCCACGGAGAAGCCCACATGCGCCCCGATCAGACCCTGGTCACCCTCCAGCGGGAGGGCACACGCATCACGGCGCGCACCAGCGAACCCTTCATCCAGGAAGCCACCGCTGGCACGTCGGAGCATGACCACCCGTACAGCCACCTGACCACGCCGCTTCGGCAGCGCGGGCTGTCCTGCACCGTCGAGTACGGCCTCAGCGACCACATCGTCCACGCCGAACTTCCCGACGGCAGCACCCTGATCATCTCTCCGCCCCAGGAACCACCCACCGACCACCCACCCGGGTACTCGGTGAGCTGGTTGGTGACCCGCGGGCACCCCGACGACTCCACTCTCCACGAAGTGATCTACGACTCGGAGCCCGACGGTCCCCACGCCCGACACGGCGGCAGCATCCCCCGACTGCTCGCCGCCATCGACACTCGCCTGGACCAGCTCGGCCTGCCGCCCCGGCCGGAACCACGGCGACCTGCCCATGAGAGCGGCGCCGACGCGGTGCTCCACCGTGCGGGCTTCGTCCCCGTCGTGCTGTTCCGCGAGCGCTTCCACCGGCTGCCCTCCGCCATGACCGACCCGGCCGAGCAGCGACAGATGGTGACCCGGGCCTTCGACATGCTTCAGGCCGAGGGCTTCGACGTCTCGTGCGATCCCGGCCTCCTCGACCCCAGCCTGCCGCCTCCTGGCCATCAGGGGCTCAGCCTCGGGGACCGGCTCGGCCATCTGACCCAGTCCATCCAGTCGGCGGCGCACACGGGCGAAGTCGTCTCCGCGCTGAGCGAGCTGACCGCTCCCGGTGACGGCGTTCTCCAGCGCGTCGTGGAGTCCCTCAACACGACGGCCGACTGGTGGGAGGGCCTGGGCGAACCCGCTGATCCCCACTACGCGAACCGGTTGCGATACATAGCCCAGAAGCTCGACTCCTACGCGTTGGACATTCGGTCCATGCGCGGCGTCCTAGCCGACCGGCACACCGACCACCCCGACAGGCTCCAGGCCCGGCTGGACCAGCTCGCCCCGGAGGAACCGGCGGCGTCCCGGGTCGCCGCCGCTCTCGCGGTCTCGCCGACCACACGGCGCACGACCCCAACCACGCCGCCGTCAGCTTCAGCCGCACCTCCCTCCCTGCCTCCCGCCCGGCCCTCCTCCGCACCCGGTCGCTGATCGCTGCCCAGCTTGGAGCCCGCCATGCCCCGGACCAGCAGAAACGTCCCCGGCCACTACCGCCCCGCTCCCCCTGCGCCCATCGGATGGATCCGCCATGCCCACCCCCGAGCACGACCCGCTTCCCGACATCGCGGTCGGCCGCCACCCCGACTTCGGCATCGTCGCCGCCAACCCCAAGCAACTGGCAGCAAGCACCCGGATGTTGAAGGGATTCGACTTCCACCCCGTCCCCGACCACCCCAACCTGTACGCGCTGGCCAACCAGCAGCGTGATGGGGAGGGCCGCGCCACCCGAGCCGTCGCGCTGCTGCGCAAGGCCGGCTACCGAGTCGACGTGGACGCCGCGTTCGACCCCTCGCTGACCTCTGGACCAGCGCCCGCCCGTGGCCGACCCTCGCGCGTCGAGCCGGACGTCGCGTTCGCCGAGCATCCGCAGCTCGGCGTGGTCGCCGCCACCGCCGACGGTACCTCCGCTCTCGGCGGCCCACTCATCCTGGAAGAGCACGGCTGGCGGCACAACCCAAGCCTGGACATCTACACGCTGCCCACCACCACCGACCGCAGCGAGGCACTCGACAAGGTCGCCACCGCCACGCTGGCGATGCACCGGTCCGACCTCCAGGTGGCTGTGCAGCCCATCCTCGCCCAGGACGTAGCCGCGCGCCGCTCACCCGCGCCCACGACGGGAGCGCGCCACCAGCGCAGCCAGGGCTTCACCACTCGCAAGTTCCCCATCAGCGCCGCCGCGCTCGCCGCCAGTCCCACCCGCGCAAGCCTGCCGGGTAAGGCACCGGTGGCCGTGCCCGCCGCCTCCGGCCCGGCGGGCCCGCCCGGTGGACCCGCGCATCGCGTTCTCGGGGTGTCGCCGAGGTGAGCCCAGAAGCCGCCAATAGTTGATCTTGTGAGTCCTCGTTGGCGGAGCCGTCACCCGGTCAGCTCAGTGTCGTTGGTGTGATGTTGGGCTTTCGTCGTGGGCCGGGTGGGGATCTTGACCTCGATCGAGCGGACCGCGTACCCGCGGTTCAAGCGGCTGATCACCGCGCATGAGCTGTATCTGTTCTTCTCGCCGACGCGGGAGGAGGCGGCGTGGGCCGCTGAGCGGATGGACGCTGACGGCCATCAGCTCGCGCTGCTGCTGGCGCTGAAGTCGTATCAGCGGATGGGGCGGTTCCCGAAGGCGGACGAGTACCCGGAGATGGTGGTCGACTTCGTCCGTCGTGCGGTGGAGCTGCCGTCTCCGGGACGGTCAGCCCCCGCCGTCGGCCGGAGTGATGAGGCAGGGAGAACTTCACGTCGCATGTGAAAGCCGATGCACGGCCGCAGGCGCTGAGTTCCGGAACGCCCTCACCGAGTTCCGCGCAGAACGCCACCGTCACCATGCCGCCCTGGCCCAGATCAAGGAGGCCCAGACCCGCAGGTCCGCATTGCCGGCCCAGATCGACCAGCCCGAAGCGGAGATCGGAGACCTCCTCGTCGAGGACCTCCGCAGGGACCTTGGCGAGGACGGCGCGGAGTATGCGGGGCGTCGGCGGCCTGGCGCGTCCCCGCTGGCCTGCCCGATCGTTGGAAGAGGCGGGGCTGGGCCGGGAGAGCCTGGCCGCGGATCGAGGAGGGGACGCCGTGGCGCGTTCGTTGGGTGTGTCGCTGGCCGAGGCGTATCCGCAGGTCGCCGCGATGTGGTTGCAGGAGCGCAACGGGGGGGCTGACCCCGGCGAAGGCAACACCGAAGATGCAGGTGGCGGTGTGGTGGCGGTGCGCGGCCGGACACGAGTGGGAAGAGAACATCTCCAACCGCACCGCGATGCCGAAGTGGAAGAACGGCGACGTCGCGGCCTGCCGTGAGTGCGTCGGCTACAAGGTCTCCTACTCCTATCCGGACTGCGGGCACACCGCGATGGTCACCCCGGAGGCCGCGGCGAAGAAGCGGGGACGCTGCTGGAAGTGCTCCCAGGAGTGGTGGCAGGCCAACGAGAAGCGCCTGAAGAAGGAGCTGTCCACCGCCGCGAAGGCCGCCGCCGGGCGTGCGGGCAAGCTGCTGGACGGCGTCCCCGTACCCGCCGACGTCCCGGAGCCGCTGGTCACCGAGTGGCGGTGGTGGGCGGCCAAGAACCTCCAGGGCGCCATCGCAGCCGAGGAGCAGATGGGCAGGGAAGGCCGCACCGACGAGGTCCTGGCCCAGGTCACCGAGATGGCGGCCCGGCTGCTGCCGACGAAGGAGGCGGCCGGGCGTGCGGCGGCCGACGGCGGGGTGCGGCTCCTAGACGAGTCTTTCCGAACACGTTTAGTGGTCGTAGGCGGTCAGTGAGCGGCTGACCGCCTGGCCTGTCTGGAAGTTGTGCCAGATCGCGGCG